>JAWWPH010000394.1:0-4031 GCA_033850875.1 Nocardioidaceae bacterium
CGTCTGGATGGCTTCTTGCTGTTCTTGGGTCCCGACCGGCGCGGGACGGTTGAACACCGGTCCCCGTGCCGGCGCATACGCGCGGGCGTGGCCCTGAGCCTGTGCAACGGTCCCCGTGGAGACCAACAGCGCGGCACATGCGGCGAGCAGCACCGCAGACGAGCCCTTGAACACTCCTGACAACCTCGGCCTCACCATGCGCATAAGTCACTTCCTCCCCGCGGAAGGCTACCTGCCGGTGCTCGAGTGCACGACCGGAGAACGCAAACTTCCCGGTGGCATGGCGTGTCGCCCGCGCGCGCCGCGGAGGTGAGTCCTCGGCGGGAAGCAGGTGACTCCTCGGCGGGAGTGAGCATCTCCTACGCGGTCGAGGTGGCGTCCTCGCGCAGGTCGCCGTAGCTCACCGGTAGCAGGCTCGCTCGCTCGATCAGGGGCCCGGCGCCGAGTCGGGCCGCAATCGCCTGGGCCTCGGCGATCTCCAGAGCCGCAGCGTCCACGCCCTCGCCGGCAGCGCGGTGTTCGGCGCTGTCGAGCATGGCCACCGCGAGGTGGTAGGGCGACCCGACCTCGCGGAACGCCTGAACGGCCGCGTCGAACGTGGCGCGGGCTGCCGGCTCGCCGCGTCGGGCTCGAGAGCGCGCGAGCAGGCGCAGCCGCTCGGCCCTCAGCACGGCCGGTACCTGCCCGGGCGGGCGTTCGTCGATCCAGACCAGCAGCTGTAACAGCTCGTGCGGGAGGTCCAGGGCTAGGGCTGCGTCGGCGGCGATGGGCCATGCCCAGCGGATGCCGTCGTGGCGGGGTCCGAGGATGGCCGCGTTGGCCAGGGCCTGCCGGGCGTAGGCGAAGGCGCCGGCGTGGTCGGAGCCCGCTGCTGCCGCGGCGGCAAGTGCGGTAGCCGCCTCGGCCGCATCCTGGGGGTCCTCGGTGTGCTGGCCTCGGACCATGGCCGGGAGCAGGGGCGCCAGGCCGGCGACGTCGCCGCGCAAGGACCGGACCAGCACGACCCCGTAGGTGATCGTGAGATCGTCGTCGGCACCCTCGAGGTCGGCCACATCGGAGTACACCTGCTCGATCTCGTCCCATTCCCCGAGCAGGAGCAGGGCCTGCATGAGGTTGCACGTGGCGGTGGAGAGCATGTACCAGCTCCCGGTCCGCCGGGCCTGCGCACTGGCGAGGCGGGACGCTTCCCTGGCCTCGCGGGGGGAGGTGGTGGTCACCGCGTCGGCGAGGTTGAGCAGTGCCCGGCTGGTGGCCAGGCTGTCGTCTGCGATCTCGGCCAGGCGTACCCCTTCTCGCATGTTGGCGAGGGCCTGGGCCTGGCGCCCGGCGAAGCCGTGCCCGACCCCGCGGGTGACGAAGAGCTGGGCCAGCGTGGCCTCGGGCAGGTCGAGGTCCTGGGCGAGCGCGAGTGCCTCGCCGGAGGCTTGCGCAGCGATGACGTCGTGCCCGCGCAACGCCTCGAGAGTGGCGAGCACCTCGAGCGCCTTGACCGTGTCGGCGTCCGGTTCGGACCGCAGCACGGCGAGTGCGTCGGGCAGGAGAGCAACCCCCTGCTCCGGTTGCCCGATGGCGCGAAGCTGTTCTGCCTCCCGGGTGGTGACCCGTGCGACGTCACGCGCCCGGCCGTGCCGGACGAACACCTCCCGCGCGCTGCGCAGGTATGCCAGGGCGCGATGCGAGTCGCCGCCGGCGCCCGCGGCCGTGCCCGCGTACTCCCGTACGACGGCGGCCTCCTGCTCCGCCTCATCGGTGCCGATCGTCAAGAGCAGGTGCGCCGCCTTGTCGTACGCCGCGGCAGCAGCCAGCGGTGCACCCGTGCGCAGGGCACGGTCGGCGGCGCGGCGGAGCATCGCCACGGCCCGCTCGCGGATGCCGCCGGTGTCGGGATCGTCCGGCAGGGCGTCGAGGGCGGCGAGCAGATGGGCCGCGATGACCTCGGAGACCTCCTCGCTGTCGGCGAACGCGGACTCCAGGTACTCCGCGACCGCGAGGTGGCGCGCCTTGCGCTCCCGCCGTGCCAACGTGTCGTAGGCGACCTGGCGGAACATCGTCTGCACGAAACCGTAGTGGCCCTGCTCCGGCGACAGCGGGTCGGCGCGTACGCCGAGCACCTCGCGCCGGAGCAGCTCGTTCAGCTGCCGCCGGACCTCGGCTTGGGGAAGGCCGCTCACAGCGACGAGCGCCTCGACGGGGAAGCTGCCGCCGAGCACCGCGGCGTCGGCGACGAGGGAACGGGCCGCCGGTTCGAGAGCATCCAGCCGCGCCGCTAGCAGGGACTGCAGCGTGGCTGGTACCCCCAGCTCGCCGATGTCGCCGACGAGCCGGTACACGCCCTCTCGAGGCTGTACGACATCGCGGTCCACCAGCATGCGTACCGTCTCCACGGCATACAGCGGTACCCCTTCGGCGCGGTCGGCGACGGCTGCCTTGGCCGCGGCGGGCATGCCCGGAACGAGGCCCTCGAGCAGTGCGTCGATCGACGCCGCGTCCAGGGCGTCCAGGGTCATCGTGGTCCCGTTCCGCCGGCCCGCACCCCAGCCCGGCCGGCGGTCCTGCAGATCGGGGCGTGCCATCGTGAGCACGAAGACGGGCACGTCCCTCGCCCAGTCGAGCAGGTGCTCGAGGAAGTCCAGGAAACCCGGGTCGGCGTTCTGCAGGTCCTCGACGAGAAGCACCACGGGGTTGGAGCCGGCGAGCCGCTCGAAGAACAGCCGCCAGCCGGCGAAGAGCTCCTCGCGGGGGAGCGTGCGGACCTCGCCAGACGGCGCGATGCCGAGCAGCTGGCCGAGTCGCGCGCTGACGTACTGGCGCTCGACCGGGTCGCCGAACCACTGCTCCACCCCGGTCGTGAGCTTCTCGGCCGCCACCGCGGTGCGGTCCTCCTCGGCGATGCCGAGACGCTGCCTGACCATCTCGGCCAGCGCCCAGAACGCGACCCCCTCGCCATACGAGAGGCACCGGCCGCGGTGCCAGGAAACCGAGTCGACCAGGCCGTCGATGTACTTCTCGAACTCCCAGCCGAGCCGCGACTTACCGACCCCTGCGACTCCGGTGACGCTCACGAGGCGGGGCGCCCTGCGGTCGACGCAGGCGTGGAACAGCTCCTTCACGAGCCGGAGCTCGGTGTCCCGGCCGACGAACGGCGCCTCGAGGCCGTCGTGGCGCTGCGCCCCTCCGACGCCGGACAGGATCGGGCCGGCCTGCCACAGCGGGATCGGATCCGCCTTTCCCTTCACGACGTGGTCGCCCGCCGGAGTGAAGCCGACCGCTGCGCGCGCCACGCGCCAGGTCCCTTCGTCGACGTAGACGGCACCTGGCCGGGCTGCTGTCTGTACGCGTGCTGCGGTGTTGACCGCGTCGCCGGCGACCATCCCTTCCGAGGCGGCCCCGACGGTGACCGCGACAGGTCCGGTGACGACGCCGGCACGCGCGCGCAGGCCGTCGGCACCGGCCTCGTCCCCGAGGTGGGCGACGGCGTCGACGAGGTCGAGTCCCGCACGCACGGCACGTTCGGCGTCCTCCTCGGTGGCCGTCGGCGTGCCCCACACGGCCATCACGGCGTCGCCGATGAACTTCTCGACGACGCCGCCGTAGCGCCCGATCACGGTACGGGCGACCGTGAAGTACCGGGACAGCAGCTCCCGGACCTCTTCGGGATCCCTCGCCTCGGACAGGGAGGTGAAACCGACCAGGTCGCAGAACAGCACGGAGCACACCCGTCGCTCGGCGACCAGGTTCGCGAGCGATGGCTGGACGCCGTCGGCGGCGTCAGCCTGGTCCGGCAGACCCCGCGAGTGCGGAGAGGGCGCCTGGGACGACGAAAGACGGGAGCCGCACTCGCCGCAGAAGTTCTTGCCGGCGGGGTTCGCCGCGCCGCAGCTCGGACACGCGGGCGCCAGTGTCGCGCCGCACTCTCCGCAGAACCGGTTCCCGAGAGGGTTGTCGGTCCCGCACGCCGAGCACTGCATGTGCACCCCCTTCGCCTCAGGGAGAACGGTAGATGTGGTCCGCGCTGCGATCAATCGCAGGCC
>JAWWPH010000401.1:0-18665 GCA_033850875.1 Nocardioidaceae bacterium
TTGCCGAGGATGGCCAGCGCAGCCCCGGCGATCGCGCCGAGTCCGCAGCGGCGAAGCAGGGTGCCGTCCATGGCGGGCTCCGTTCGTCTCGGGTTTGACGCTTCCGATGACCCACTAATGACTCCACCAGTGAGGGTACTAGTACAGTGGCAAACCGTGAGCGGTGTCAAGGGCGGACCCACCAGGCAAAGCCGCCGGGAGAAGGCGCAGGCAACTCGGCTCAGGATCGTTGAGGCCGCGCTCGCAGCGTTCCTTCAGCGCGGCTATTCCGGCACGACGATGGACGCGGTCGCCACCGAGGCAGGCGTGGCTGTGCAGACCGTGTACTTCGTCTTCCACACGAAGGGCGACCTCCTCCAGGCCGTCTACGAGCACGTGGTCCTGGGCCCGGAGAGGGTGCCGCCGCACCTGACCTCGTGGTGGCGCGCCGTCGAGGAGGAGCCCGAGGTCGTCCCCGCGGTGCGGACCCTGGTGAATGGGTCCATTGACGTCCTGGTGCGTGCCGCCCCCCTGGTCTGGATCGTGCTGGGCGACGAGACGGCCCGGGAGGGCTACGAGTTCAACGAAGGGATGCGGCGCGACGGCTACGAGGTCCTGGTACGTACACTCACGTCCAAGCACCCGCTGCGCCCCGATGTCACCTCTGAGCGTGCACGCGACCTCCTCCTGTTGCTCACCGGGCCCCAGCTCTACGCCCAGCTGGCGCGAGACCTGAAGTGGAGCCGCGACGAGATCGAGGAGTGGATGATCACCTCAGTGCTCCAACAACTGTTCGGGATCGGGTGAAAGGGCACGGTCTACCTCTCCACGAGGCCAGGTGAGGCAAGGCCGAGCCACTCACGACCGTCTTGTCTTGACCATGAGCAGCGCGACGACTGGCAACAGCACCGTTCGAAGGAGCCTGAGCATGGGTTTCACGAAGTGTTCGCAGGAGCGACGTCCAGGCAGTCCCCCACGATCGCCAAGGGAGCATGTCCGCGTGGCAACACCGTGGCGTGCCTGATTGGACGACGACAAGGTCGGACACCAGGCATGTTCAACGAGTTGTCCCAGCCATACCGTTGACAGATGAGCGAGCTCGACGACTTCGTTTCGCAGACGGCCGCGCGGCACAGCCACGCGACCACGTGCGTGCGGAACGGAGACCCGACCTCTTTCGTCGAGCAGCTGTCGACACATGACCCTGTGACGCTGTTCCCCGCCTCTCAGCCCGCCCAGCTGGGCTGGGCTGGCGTCAGCCAAGCGATCCGACGGGTCGCTTCGGTGTACGCGGGCAGCGACGTCGTGGCGTTCGAGGTGGTTGCCGCTGGCGTCGGCGGGGATCTGGCCTATCTCGTCGGCTACGAGCGTGCCGCGTCGTCGATCGAGGGCGGCGCCGCCGAAGATCTGGTCGTCCGGATCACGCAGGTGTACCGCCGCGAAGGTGGCGAGTGGAAGCTGGTCCACCGCCACGCTGATCCAGGGCCGGGCGGGAGTGCGGGCGCGAGCCATCTCCGGCAGGCGATGCGCGATCACAAGGACGATTAGTCGGTCGCTCACCATCGAGGAAGGCGACCCTCCACTCGGCAGCTTCGCCCGATGAATTCGGGTGATCCGCAGCCCGGTGATGCCCAGGTGGGTCCTTGCCCGATCCAGACCGAGCCGGCCGTCCACACCAGCTCGCTGACCACTCCGCAAGACAGCACCTCCACGCCACGGGGCTGCTCCCGGGGACGCTGTTGCCAAGAGCGGCGAAGGTTCGTCGACCCCGTTTGGTCGCATCGTCAATGCCCGTGGTCCGGCCGGCCGGCCCGTCGCTTCGACCGGGTTCCCACGGCCGGTCAGATGGGCAGCGCCTATGCTGCCTGTCGATGTCCAACGGCGCGTGTCCCGTCGGCCGCTGGTGGCCGCTGCGCCGAGAAGCCGTACTCGTCGGCTGTGGCCTGCTCGTGATCTACGTTGTCTGGGGCTCAGTGTTCGTCGCGGTCAGGTTCGTGGTCGAGGGCGTGCCGGCCCTGCTCTCCATCGGCGTGCGCTACCTCGTCGCCGGTCTCCTGCTCGCGTCGTTCCTCGCAGCGCGACGCGGCATCGGCGCGATGCGGATAACCCGGCGGGCAGTCCTCGGCTGCCTGGTGCTCGCGATGCTCCTGCAGGTCCTCACCAACGGCACTGTCACGCTTGCCGAGAGCCTCGGGGTGCAGGCGGGGCCGGCCGCACTGTTGAGCGCACTCGCGCCCATCGCGATCGTTGGCCTGCGCGCCACGACGGGGGATCGGCCGGCTCCGGTCACCTTGCTGGGGATCGTGGCCGGTTTGCTGGGTCTGGGCGTGCTCTTGCTCTGGGGCCGGTCGGTGACGGGCTTCCCACTTGCGCCGTCGCTCCTCGTGGTGGCCTCAGCGTTGTGCTGGGCGACCGGGTCGTTCCTTCAGCCGCGGCTGCTGCTCCCGGCGAGCACGTTGGTGACGACGGCTTATCAGTTGCTCACCGGCGGAGTGATACTCACCCTGGCGGGGCTTGTCGGCGGTGAGGAGCCGAGCGTCCACCTGTCTCTCGACACCTGGCTGGTCCTCGGTTACCTGACCGCATCCTCGATCCTGGCATACAGCACGTACGTCTGGCTGTTGGCGCATGCGCCGATATCGCTGGTGTCGACGCACGCCTACGTCAACCCGGTGGTCGCCGTTGCCCTCGGGTGGGTGTGGCTCGGTGAGCCGGTCACCTGGCCGGTCGTCGTCGGGGGCGCGGTCGTACTCGGGGCGGTGGGGCTCGTCATGGTGGAGCGCCGCGGACCCGACGAACCGGCGGTCACCTGAGTACGGCAGCCCGGCCCCGTCAGGCGGGCCAGGCACCGGCCAGGCCCAGCCGGCCAGTCGACCGATTCCCGGCGGAGGTTTCGCCTTCGTCCGCTCCCCTCGTCAACCCCTCGTTGTACGCAGCCAGGTCACACTCACACGCGCCGCCGAACAGCGACCTCACGGTGGGCGGAACCCCGGGTGTCTGCGGCGTCGTGATGACCCTGCCATGACCCGGGATGCCGTCACTGCCCAGGAGCACGGCCGTGCGGCGGAGCGGTGTCGACCCGGGCTCCTCGACGATCCCCGTACGCGGTGGGAGTGACTCCGAGCAGGCCCTTGAAGTGACGCGTGAGGTGGGACTGGTCGAAGAATCCGACCTCTTGAGCCACGGCAGCGGCTGGTTGTCCAGCGAGCAGGAGGCGCCTTGCGTGGTCCAGGCGACGGCCGGTGAGGTAGCGATGTGGCGGCATTCCGTACTCGCGGCTGAAACAGCGCACCAGATAGGTCGCGTCTGTGTTCAGGAGCCGGGAAGCCTCACTCAGGCTCAGGCCGGTTGCGATCCGTGCGTCGAGCAGGTGGCGCAGCTGTCGCGCCAGACCGCTGTCGCGTGCCCGCGACGGCGGCGGGAGGCTGCGGTGGAGATGCTGTTCGAGCCGCTCACGAACCAGGGCGAGACGCGACTCCGCCTCGAACTCGTCGTCCGGGTGGCGCAGCGCTTGGTGGAGCCTGGCAATGCCGGCGCGCAACGGCGAGTCGACCAAGGTAGGACAGTCAACCGCGCGGCCGATCAGATGCTCGTCGAACTGGTCGTGCTCCAGGTACAGCACCCGCTTCCTGAAGCCGGAGGAGGTCGCTGAGCGCCCGTCGTGTGGCACGTGGGGCGGCAGAAGCGTGACGTCGGAGTGGGTGGCGCCATGCCGGTCGTGCTCGAGGTCGTAGGCGACGGCGCCGTGGTCGACGATCAGGACGCCCCACGTGTCGTGGGTGTGCAGCGGGTAGACGTGGTCCGTGAAGGACGCGTGCAGCACCTCCGCCACCCCCGGCAACGCTGGGTTCCACGCTCGAACGTCGACGCCTCTGACCACGGCAAGAACGTACAAGACCCGCGCCGGACGTCCGCGGCACGATGAAGCACATGGAAGGACGATTCGACACCAAGATCGCGATCGTGCTGCGCGATGACCTGCTGTCGTGGCAACGGCTCAACGTCACGGCGTTTCTGGCCAGCGGCATCACTGCGGCCTACCCTCAGCTCGTCGGGGACCCCTACGAGGACGCCGACGGCACGACGTACCTCGCCCTGCTCGGCCAGCCGGTACTGGTTCTCGAGGGCACCACGGACTCGGTGCGTGCTGCACACCAGCGAGCGCTGCGCCGGGAGCTCCCGGTCGCGGTGTTCACGGTGGACATGTTCACCACGGGTAACGACGAGGACAACAGAGCCGTCGTCCGGGCCGTCTCCGGAGACGACCTGGAGCTGGTCGGTATCGCCGTCCACGGCGCGCGCAACGCGGTGGACAAGGTCATGAAGGGCAACAGGATGCACCCCTAGCCCGGACGACGGGGTGCCTGCGGGCCTCCAACGTCGTCAGGCCAGCGCCGGCAGCTTCGAAAGCGCATCGGCCAAGGCCGACTGACTGTCGGCGTCCTCCCACCTGTGGTCGACGACCTTGCCCGACAAGTAGTCGTCGTAGGCACCGAGGTCGAGGTGGCCGTGCCCGCACAGCGCGGTCAGTATCACCTTCTCCTCGCCCGTCTCTTTGCACCGCAGCGCTTCCTCGACGGTTGCCGCGAGCGCGTGGGTCGGCTCGGGCGCGGGCACGATGCCCTCCGTGCGGGCGAAGCGCACCCCGGCAGCGAAGCATTCGGTCTGCGGCTTCGCGATCGCGTCCATCTCACCCGTCTCGTACAGGTGACTGATCAGCGGGCTCATCCCGTGGTAGCGCAGGCCGCCGGCATGGATCGGATCCGGCACGAAGTCGTGCCCCAGCGTGTGCATCTTCATCAACGGCGTCATCCCCGCGGTGTCCCCGAAGTCGTAGGCGTACGTGCCCTGGGTCAGTGACGGGCACGCGGCCGGCTCCACGGCCAGCAAGGCCGGGCTCATCCGGCCCGCCCACTTCTCCCTCAGGAACGGGAACATCAGCCCGCCGAAATTCGACCCGCCACCGGTGCAGCCGATGAGAAGGTCCGGGGTCTCCCCCGCCTGAGCGAGCTGGAGCAGCGCCTCCTCGCCGATGATCGTCTGATGCATCAGCACGTGGTTCAGCACGCTGCCGAGCGCGTAGTTGGACGTCGCGTCCTGCGCCGCCACCTCGACAGCCTCACTGATGGCAATGCCCAGTGAGCCCGTGGAGTCGGGGTGCTCGGCAAGGATGCTCCGGCCGGCTTCGGTCAACTCCGAGGGGCTGGGGTGCACCGTCCCGCCGAACGCCTCGATCATCATCCGCCGGTAGGGCTTCTGGTCATAGGACGCCCGCACCTGCCAGACCTCGCACGCGAGGCCGAACTGCGCGCAGGCGAAGGCCAGAGCCGTGCCCCATTGCCCCGCTCCGGTCTCGGTGGTCAGTCGCCTGATTCCTGCCTTTGCGTTGTAGTACGCCTGCGGGACTGCGGTATTCGGCTTGTGCGAGCCGGCCGGGGAGACCCCTTCGTACTTGTAGTAGATATGCGCCGGCGTCCCCAGCGCTCTCTCCAGCCGGTGTGCCCGATACAAGGGGCTCGGGCGCCACAGGCGGTAGACGTCGAGCACCTCCTCGGGGATGTCCACGTACTGGTCGGTGGACACCTCCTGGAGGATCAGGTCCATCGGGAACAGGGGCGCCAGATCGTCGGGCCCCACCGGCTGCCCGGTCCCCGGGTGCAGCACCGGCGGAGGTGGGGTCGGGAGGTCGTGGAGCACGTTGTACCAGCGGGTAGGCAGCTCGCTCTCATCGAGCTGGAACTTGTGCTGCTGCACGTGAGACATGGCGGCTCCTACCCTGACGACGGCTGGTCGCTCCCGAGACTAGTGATTGCCCAGCCCGCCGTGATCAGCGGTCTTGGACGACCCCAGACTCAGACGAAGACGGGATGCCCGTCGGCGTATCGTCGTCGTGTCTCGATCGGTGCGACTGGACCTACGCTTCCGGGGTGACCCTCGACGAGGTCGGCCGGTACGCGGAGTCGCTGCCGCAGGTCACCCGCAAGGGAACCGAGGCGCGCCCGGCGTGGTACGTCCATGACCGCCTCGTGGTACGCGTGCGTGACCACAACACGGTGGTGATTCGTGTCCCTCTGGGTCAGCGGGACCACCTCCTGGAGGAGTACCCGGACAGTTTCGGAGTGCCGCCTCGCATGGAGGCACACTACAAGGTCGAGGCCTATCTCGATCGGGCGCAGCCTGACGCGGTACGGGCGGCCATCGATCTCGCCTGGACGATGCAGCGAGGCTGAGCAGCCGAACACGCCGAGGCCGATCGCCTCGAGAGTCAGGTGGTCTCTGCTGCATACGGATTCGTCACCTGAGACGTTCCCGCGCGACCACAGCACCGGAGTCACCGGCCTCCTCGACTGGACAGAGGCGAGACGCGATCCAGGTCGGTACGACGCGGCCTCACCGGTGTTGTACCTGGGAGAGCCTTGACTTTGTGCGGCAAACTACCGTAGGTTTGCAACACAAAGCGACGGCAGGAGGCGGCATGAACGCCCAACCAAACGACCACCACGCCACCACACACGAGGACTACTCGCTGGATCCGCGTGAGGCGGCCGGCTTGCTCGAGCGAAGCCAGCGAGAGGCGCAGCGCAAGCTCACGAGCGACAAGCCGGCGCTCTCCGTGTTCTCCGCACTGGTTGTGCTGGCTGTCTACGGCTCGATCTGGTCCTCCTCGCGTGGGCACCACCCGTACAGCGGCCCCAGTCTCACCGTCGTCGGAATGGTCTACATCCTCGTCGCTGTCGCGGCGCTGGTCAGTATGGCGGTCTACCTCCGCGCGACCGCTGGGGTCAGTGGGCGGTCCCGACGGGAGGCCCGCAGCATGTCCATCCCCTTCGTCGTCGCCGTCGTCGGCGTCTACGTCTTCGACGGCGCGCTGAAGTACGACGGGTTCAGTCCCTCGATCGTCTACGGCGTCTTCGACGCCGCGGCGCCGTGGCTCGTCGTGGGCGCCTTTCTGGCTGGTCACGCAGCCGCGAAGGAGGATTGGTGGAAGGTGGCTGGCGGGGTCGCCATGATGGTCGTCGCGGCAGGCAGTGCCTTCGCCGGTCCGGCCAACGTATGGGGAGTACTGGCCATCGCAGGGTGCCTCCTGCTCCTCGCCCAGGGCGTGCTCCGCTTCCGGTGGCAGCAGACCGGCTCGATGGCACGGTCCACTGCTCTGCGGCAAGGTCTCCTCTAGTGGCGCCGGATGAGGCGCTCGATCCGCTCATCCACACACCGGCCCGGCTGCGGATTCTCGTGACGCTGGCCGCACTGCCCGAGGGCGACGTCGTGTCGTTCACGCGTCTGCAGAGCTTGCTCGACCTGACTGCCGGCAACCTGATCACCCACCTGCGCAAGCTCGAGGACGCCGGCTACCTGAGCAGCGAGAAGAGTGGGAACGGGACGGCGTCACGGACCTCGATCGCGCTGACCCGGCGTGGGCGGATCGCGCTGGGCGAGTACACGGCAACCCTCCGCGGGCTCCTCGACGGCGTCTGATCGGCGCCGACTCCGCGTGGATTTTCAGGGGGAGCCGCCTGCCGGAGTCGGCCCGTAAGCCGAGAGGCCGGCTACGTAGGGACCGGAAGGCGGCAGCCTGGCAGGCAGGTACGGGGCGTCTTCCAGGGGGAGACGAAGGCCACGTGGAAGTCCTCGGCAGAGGCACGCTCCAGACCAGGACGCTGTGGGACGCGTACGTCGCGGGTTCACTCCCGGACCCGAAGGAAGCCGAATCGTCACGTGCAGGGCTGGCGTCGCCTATAGCTAACGGTTACCCTAATTGCAGGCTAACGGTTAGGGGTTCTCATGCAGCAGGAAGTCGTCTTGGCGTTGCTGGCGAAGGAGCCGTCTCACGGCTACGAGCTGCGAGCGCGGATCGAGCGAGCTCTCGGACCCCTTTCCGAGGGGTTCAACGCAGGTCAGATGTACGTGACGCTGGGTCGGCTCGAGCAGTCGGGTCTGGTGACCTCCATTCGGGAGGCCGCAGCCGAACGGCCCGAACGCCGCATCTTCGAGCTGACGGCCGCAGGAAGGGAACGCGTCGAGGAGTGGCTCACCGACGTCACGTGGCCTCGGCCAGACCTCGCCAACTTCCACCTCAAGGTCACGGTCGCCGCAGCAGGAAGGCTCGCCGAACCGCTCGCCCTGATCGACTCGCAGCGACACGAGCTGGTGCGGCGTCTGAGAGACGCCCAGCGGGCGGCGATGTCGGAGCCGGACGGCTCGGACGCATCACTGCTGCTCGAGGGAGTCGTCCTCCGGACCGAGGCAGACCTCACCTGGCTCGACGCGTGCGAGCGAGCCTGGGGAGCCGGACGATGAGCGCCGCGCTTCGCGTCACCCGGCTGAGCAAGCACTACGGCCGCGGCGAGGCTCTTGTCCGAGCCGTCGACGAGGTCGACCTCGAGGTCGCGGCGGGCGAGTCGCTCGTGGTGGTCGGCCCGAGCGGATGCGGGAAGTCCACGCTCCTGCAACTCATGGGCGGACTCGACCTGCCCACCTCGGGCGAGGTCTGGGTGGGCGGGCTCCGGATCGACCGCACCTCCGAGCGGGCTCGTGCCAGGCTTCGCCGCGACCAGATCGGCTTCGTCTTCCAGGACTTCCATCTCATGGAGGACCTGACTGCGGTGGAGAACGTGGAGCTTCCTGCGCTCCTGGCCGGTACGCCGTCGGGCGCGGCCCGACGAGCTGCGACCACACTGCTGGACGCTGTCGGCCTCGCCGACCGGCTGCGGCACCGGCCCACAGAGCTGTCGGGCGGTCAGAAACAACGGGTCTCGATCGCCCGAGCGCTGGTGAACCGGCCCACTGTCCTGCTCGCCGACGAACCCACCGGAAACCTCGACAGCGCGGCCACCACCGAAGTGCTCCGACTCTTCGACCGCCTGCGCGCCGACGGGCAGACCCTGGTCGTGGTCAGCCACGACGAGCGAGCTGCGGCCACTGCCGACCGCATCGTGTCCATGCGCGACGGAGCGCTGGTCCATGACGTCGCCCTGCCGTCCGGCACAACGACCGCGGCCGAGATCCTCTCTGGCAGCCGCGAGTGAGCCGGCTACGGCTCGGCGTCCGACTGGCCGCCCGTGACCTGCAGCGCCGCAGGACAGAGGCGGTGTTGCTCTTCGTGGCCCTGGCCGTGGCGGCAAGCACCATGACGATCGGGCTCGCGCTGCACGGCCAGACGGCGGCTCCGTACGCCCTGACGCGAGCCCGCACAGCAGGACCGGACATCGTCGCCGCCGTCTTCCCCGCTCCGAGCGGGACTGCGACCGCGGCAGACCGCGCCCGCCTGCGATCCATCGCCGAGCGGCCCGGAGTCGCAACTCGAAGCAAGCCGTTTCCGACCACCTGGGCGTCCATCGACGCCGACGGCACGTCAGGCGTCGCGGAGGTACAGGGACGCGACGCTTCCCCCTCGGCTGTCGACAGTCCGCTCGTCGTGGCCGGCCACTGGGTCGGCTCCGGCGGTGTCGTGGTGGAGCGGGCCTTCGCCGAGGCGATGGGGCTCTCCGTCGGTGATTCGATCGTCCTCGGGGGTATCCGGGAACGAGTCTCCGGCATCGCCATCTCGGCCGCGCTTCCGCCCTACCCGCAGCTGTGCACGATCGGCTGCATCCTCGACCACCCCGTGTGGTTCTCCGCCCAGCCCGGCCTGGTCTGGGCCACGCGACACCGCGCGACCGCCCTGGCGAGTACCCGGGAGCCACTGGTGTGGTTCCAGTACCTCAAGCTCCACGATCCCGGCTCAGCGCCGGCTTTCGCGCTGCGGCACGGCGCCGAAGGGCCGCCCACAGGCCGCCCGCAGCTGGACACCTGGCAGAGCATCGCGGCACGCCAGGCCGAGCAGCTGGCCCATGAACGCACCGCGGTGGCCTTCGGCAGCATCCTCCTCGTGATCCTCGCGCTGGCGACTCTGGTCGTGCTCGTCGGTGGCCGCCTGGGCGACGAGGTGCGACGCGTGGGGACGCTCAAGGCTGCCGGAGCCGGCCCAGGCTTCGTCGCCGGCCTACTGCTGACGTCATACCTGGTGATCGGCCTGGCGGCTGCCATGGTCGGCTTGGTATCGGGACAGCTCCTGACACCGAGGCTCGTCGGCGTCAGCGCGGGCCTGCTCGGGCGTGAAGGAGCCACGACGGTGACGCCCACGGACGCCGTGGTCGTGGTCGGCTCGGTCCTCGCCGTCGTCATGCTCGCCACGACGGTCCCCGCCTGGCGTGCAGCACGCACGAGCACCGTGAAGGCGCTCAGCGATCGAGGACGCCTCCCCCGGCGGCACCGCCTCGTTGTCGGGCTCTCGGCCCGGCTGCCCGCAGCCGGGCTGCTCGGCCTGCGCCTGGCGGCACGACGACCTCGTCGAACCGCGCTCACGAGCCTGTCGATCGCCACGGTCGTCTGTGCCGGCGTCGTCGTCCTGTTCGCGCAGTCCCGCCTGCATGCCGAGCACGGCAACGCTGGAGGACCAGCCGACCCGCAGGTCGCCCAGCTGCAGACCGTGACGACCGCGCTGACGCTGCTCCTCGCGGTGATGGCAGCAGTCAACCTCCTCTTCGTCACGCGTGCGAGCGCCGTGGATGCCCGTCGCATGCTCGCGCTGGCCCGCGCGGTGGGCATCTCGCCGACCCAGGCGGCCGGGGCGGTCGGGCTGGCCCAGCTCCTGCCGGCGCTGGTGGGGCTCGCGGTCGGCGGCGCCACGGGGAGTGCGCTCTTTCATGCACTGTCCGCCTCACGACCAGCTGCACCACCGACAACGCAACTGGTGGCCCTAGCCGTCAACACCCTCCTGGTCACCGTCTGCCTGACCGCGTTTCCCGCCCTGCTGGAGGCTCGTCGTCCCATCGCCGAGACGTTGCGTGAAGCGTGACCGCCCCGTCCGACCAGGGAGATGCCCGGCCGTACCTGAGCCTCCGGTCGCCGTCGCTCTCAGCTGAGGGGCACGTCGGCGGGGGCAGCCTGGCGAGCCGTCCGGGACGCAGTCAGGTCGGTGTCGGGGTAAGGATGGAGGCGTGGGCTTCGACGGTGTGACGCTGGCGGTGCCGTCACCGCTGCGGTTCTTCCTCCCGGCCGGTGAGCGCCGCCCCGAGCTTCGGTTGGCGCTGGACGGAACCTCGACGGTCGGTCACCTGCTCGCGGCGGCCGGAGTACCGAAGACCGAGGTCGGCGACGTGTTCGCCAACGGCCTGCTGGTCGATCCAGGTTATCGCCCGCGGCCGGGCGGCCCGATCTCTGTCCATCCGGTCGCCTGGCCCCAGTCGGCACCGACCTCACCACCGCGGTTCGTACTCGACGTCCATCTCGGCACCTTGGCCCGACGCATGCGTCTGCTCGGCCTCGACTCCGCGTACGACCGGCATGCCGAGGACGACGCCCTGCTCGAGACCTCACTGGCACAGGAGCGGGTCCTGCTCACACGAGACCGGGGTCTGCTTCACCGCCGTGCCCTGCGCTGGGGTGCACACGTCAATGCCGAGATGCCCGACGAGCAGCTTCGCGAGGTGCTGGACCGGTTCGTTCCGCAGCTGCTGCCGTGGACCAGGTGCCCGGCTTGCAACGGGACCCTTGCCGACGCGCCCGAGAGCGAAGTACGCGCGCAGCTCCTGGAGGGCACCCGGCGTTGTTACTCGACCTTCCGTCGTTGTCGGGAGTGCGGCCACGTCTACTGGCGAGGCGCCCACGCTCGCCGGCTGCAAGCCATCGTCGATGCCGCCACCCAGCGGCGGGCCGCAAGCGCACCTCCGTCGACAGGCGCAGGTCGGTACCCAGCATGATCTTGTCGAAGGCTCGCGACCCTCGCCTCGTCACGATCCGCCGCGGTGGAACCCTTACCGATGCGGACCACCACCTCCTCGCCCTGTGGGCGGCGGTGTGCGCGGAGCACGTCCTTCCGCTCTTCGCATCCTCGCGGCCGGATGACCCTCGACCGCGGCGGGCGATCGAGCATGCCCGTGCCTGGGTCCGTGGTGAGGTCACGATGATGCAGGCCCGTGCGGCGGGCGGCCATGCGATGGGCGCGGCCCGGGATCTGCGTGGTGCGGCCCGGTTCGCCGCCTACGCCGCCGGTCAGGCCGCGGCCGTCGCACACGTCGCCGCGCACGAGCTCGGTGCAGCGGCCTATGCGATCAAGGCCGTGCGCGCTGCCGCGCCCAAAGCGGAAGCTGAGGCACGCGGTCAGCTGGAGTGTCGCTGGCAACGTGACCAGCTCACGACCGGGATCCGCGCGCTCGTTCTCGACGACCAGCGGTTGCGGAACGACCTCTGCTGGTCGGTCTTCGACTGTTGACGCGGCCGGTTCGATCTGCGCAAGCTATGTACCTTGACAGTTACGTAACTGTCCGGGCACACTGGCCTCATGGAAGCCGCTCTGAGGGCGCTCGCAGACCCGAGTCGACGCACCGTGGTGGAGCGGCTTGCCCGCGGGCCGGTGACGGCCGGCGAGCTCGCGGACCTGCTTCCGATCGCACGGCCGGGCGTCTCGCGTCACCTCCGCGTCCTGCGGGAAGCGGGCCTGGTCGAGGTCCGCGCGGTCTCGCAACGCCGGGTCTACAGCCTGCGCGCCGAGCCGCTCGCCGAGATCGATGAGTGGCTGGGCCCGTACCGGGCGCTGTGGGAGCAGCGGTTGGACGCCCTGCACACCGAGATAGCCCGGGGGAAACGCGAGCGAAGGAGCAACGATGACGAACGAAGGGGCACCAATGACCAGTGACGCAGGCCCACGAACCCGGATCCTCGGCAACCTGGGGTCGGCGGACTCGGCGGGTGTCGTACGCATCGAAGACCGCTACGAGACGACGGTCGATGACCTGTGGAGCGCAGTCACCCAACCCGACCGCCTGACCCGCTGGTACGGCCAGGTTCAGGGTGACCTCTCACCGGGCGGCGCCTTCCGCACCTACGTCGAAGACGCTCAGATCGAGGCCACCGGTCGGGTGGAGGCGTGCGAGCCCCCGCGACGGCTGCGGGTGACAACCAGGGAGACGGACGACTCCTACGGGGATGGCCAAGGCGTACCGCCGTTCGACGAGGTCATCGAGGTCACGTTGACCCCGGACGGTGATCAGACGATCCTGGTCATCGAGGTGCGGGGCATGCCACTGGACAAGATCGAGTTCTACGGAGCTGGTTGGCAGGTCCACGCCGAACATCTCGCCGCCTACCTCGCCGGACGTGAGCACGGTGACACCGAGGCGCGCTGGGGCGAGCTCGTCCCCGCCTATCAGGAGCTGGCCGCCGCACTGGAGCGGTGACGACCGCCCGGGTGCGGCGTCGAAGCCGTCCGGCCATGCCGTGGTCGGTACCGTCATGCTCCATGGACGAGTTGACCTGGCTTCGCGAGCAGGGCGTCGTGATGCAGTCCGCGCGCGGGCCGGTGCCGAGTCTCGCGGAGCAAGTGGCAGGCGGCCGGATCCGTGGGAGCTGGTGGGGACATCCTGCGGGACACGAGATCTACCGTGTCCTCAATGAGGTTCGCGCCTCCCCCGACGTGGTCGCGACGCGACTGATCGAGGGCAAGGTCACCTTGATCCACCGCCGCCTGTGGCCCGCCCTGGTACGCGTCGCCGACCGGTTCCCTGCGGACCGACTCGCTGCCATCGACGAGGTGCACACGCCTTCAGGCGCGCATCGCACGATCGCTATCCCCTTCCCTGACTGGGTCCCGGTGGAGGACTCGACCGCGGCTGAGCTGCTCACGGTCGACGCGGCGCTCGAGCAGCTCCCCTCGTGCCTGCGCTGACGACCGCCGGTGCAGCCGTGCCTCGTCCTCGCGGCCGCGTTCCGCGCCATGCCTCACTTCGAGCCGGCCAATTGAGTGGTGCGATCCGGATCAGCGGGCGAGCATGATCTGCATGGAGAGAACCCGGAGGTGAGCCTGCCTCTTCAAGGTGGCCTGTCGCCGGCGGACGGGCTCACCGGCGCCGTCATCGAGATCGCCTGTGACGAGTCCGGGTTCTCGGGGAGCAACCTGCTGGACGTGGCGACCCCAGTGTTCGCGCACGCAAGTGTGGACCTCGGTGTCGGCGAGGCGGCCGAGCTCATAGCCGCCCTGCGTTCGGACCTCTGGGGCCCGCTGGACGAGCTCAAGTCCGGGCAGTTCCTGCGGGGCCGGCACGGGGGGAAGTCGCTGGAGTGGTTCCTCGAGGAGCTGAGGGGGCGCGCGCATGTGCACCTGGTGGACAAGGAGTACTTCCTCGTCACCCGGATCGTCGACCTGTTCCTCGCCGAGCCCTCCTATGCTGCCGGCACTCGCCTGAGCCAACCTGACCGATCGGCTGCGCTCAGCCTGTACCGCGCTCGCCGCTCGGCCGGTCGGGCATGGAGTGAATTCCTTCAGCGCTTCGTCGACCTTGTACGGACCAAGGGGCACCATCGGCTCGATCGAGGCATCGTGGAGGCGTTCTTCGAGGCCCGCGACTCCCTGGCAGCTCACCGGGTCGGCGCGCCGGCCGACCGGGTACTCGAGGGGCTCAGCCCGACCCGGGTACGGGCGGTCCTGACGCGGCTGGTGCAGGACGACCGCTCGATCCCTCCACCTCTCGAGCCACTTCTTCCAGCGCTCGCCGAGACCGTCCTGTTCTGGAGCGGCGGACAGCGCCAGGTGCTGGTGATCCACGACGAGCAGAGCGCTCTCACGGCCGACCGGTTGAGGCGGCTCCAGCGAGTTCTGGCCGACAGTGCCGGACTGCCGGCGGCGGCTGTCGGCCACGCCGGCGAGGCGCCGAGCCCGGTATCTCCGCTGGCCGGCCTGGTGACCGTCGACTCGCGGACCGATCCGCGTGTTCAGGTCGCCGACCTCCTGGCCGGGGTGGCTCGGCGGTTCCCGGAGGCGGGCTACGACGCCTTGATGCGGCCGTTCCTGTCCACGACGTCACTGCGTGATCCCGACCACTGACGAACGCCCGACTGAGGTCGAGAGGACCCGCGTCATCGTGCACACAAGGGATCAGGACTTCGGCGCGACGTGGGTGGTGACGACCCAGCGGTGCTTACCGATCTTCTGCGCCCGGGTGAACCCCAACCGCTCGTAGGTCGACAGCGCTCCGTTGTACAGGAAACCCGCAGGCACCGACTCGGCGGCCTCGGGGAAGCCTTCGACCGTCCCCCCGCCGAGGGAGGCGATGAGGTCGAGCGCACCAGCCAGCGCGGCTGTCGCCACACCCTGGCGCCGGTTTCCCTTGCCGACGTAGTTGCAGGCGATCCGCCAGTCCGGCGGGACGGGCTGACCCTTCTCGTACACGGCGCGGCTCTTGATCCTCGGCAGCTCCGCGGGCCGGCCGAACTGGCACCAGCCCAGGCAGTCCTCGCCGCGGAAGACGAGTGCGGCGTGCGCGGTGCCCGCCTGCACGCGCTGCAGCTTGCGTTCTCGGTTCAGCTCCGCAGTGGTGTCCTTGCCAACGCCCTCCGGGTGGAACCCCATGCACCAGCAGCCGCCGAAGATGCCGTTGTTGCGCTCCACCAGCGCCGCGAACGCCGACCAGGTCGACTCGTCAAGAGGCCGAACGTGGAAGGTGGACTCCGCCATGCGCAGAACGTAACAGCCCGGCTTGTCCTCAGGACACCGCGCGGCGAGCCGGGTCACCGGCCGGCTCGACCGTCAGTGTCATCACGCAGTGGTTCTTGCCCTTCGCGCGGTCGTAGACGAAACCGGCCTCCTCGTACGTGTGCCGCGTCGCGTTGTACAGGAAGGAGGGGTTCACCTTCTTCCCGGGCGTGTCCTGGGGGTAGCCCTCGACCGTGCCTCCCCCTGCTTCGGCGATCAGGTCGAGCGCACCGTGTAGCGCCACCGCGGCGAGCCCGGCGCGGCGATGGCGTTTGTCCACGTAGATGCAGGTGATCCGGTAGTCCGGCGGGGTGACGACACCTTCGGTGTACTGCTTGCGGTGGTGGATGTTCGGCAGCTCGTCGGGTGTGCCGTACTCAGCCCAGGCCACCGCATCGCCGTCCTCGAACACCAGAGCGGCGTGAGCGACTCCCTCGCGGACCATGCGCTCCTTGTAGGCACGATTGGGCTCGTCGCCCTCTCGGACCTGCGGGTGGAACCAGGTGCACCAACAGCCAGAGAAGAGGCCGCTGTTGCGCTCGACCATGGCGGCGAAGTCGCCCCAGGTCGAAGGGTCGAGTGCCTTGATCGTGTAACCGTCCATGTCCACCCTGCGTGTGTCGGGATTGGCGCCAGCATAGAACGACCGCAGCGACCCCACCGTCGCTGCTCGCCGTCTCCCGGGGGCCACATCCTGACAACCGGGGGTTGACATTGACAACGTGCGGTTGTCATCATCGGTGCATGAGGACACCCGACCCGTCGCACGACGCGACGATCGAACGCATCCAGGTCGTCCGGGCGCAGGCCATCGAGCACACGCGGCAGGCCCGGGAGCTCGCCTCGGAACGCCGGGACCTCATGCAGCAGCTCATCCGCGACGGGTGGTCCCAGTCGGACATCGCCCGAGAGCTCGGCGTGACGCGGCAGGCCATCCAGAAGATGCTGTCGCTGTGAGCGTAGAGGCCGTCTGAGGACGTACAGGTAACGTCGAAGGCATGGACACGTACGCACTCGGCCCTTTCACGGTGCGCCGCGTCGGCTTCGGTGCGATGCAGCTGCCCGGCCCCGGCGTCATGGGGCCACCGCGCGACCATGACGAGGCGGTCGCGGTGCTGCGGCGCGCAGTGGAGCTCGGCGTCAACCACATCGACACGGCCCAGTACTACGGGCCCGACGTCTCCAACGCCCTGATCCGCGAAGCCCTGCACCCGTACCCCGACGACCTGGTCCTCGTGTCGAAGGTCGGCGCCTTCCGCGACGAGAAGGGCGGCTGGCTGCCCGGTCAACGTCCCGACCAGTTGCGCTCGGCCGTCGAGGACAACCTGAGAAGCCTCTCCATCGAGAGCCTCGGAGCCGTCAACCTCCGGCTGATGGAGCACGAGCCTCCCGCCGACCAGCGGGTGTCCCTCGACGACCAGCTTGCCGAGATGGTCGCGCTCCGCGACGAGGGGAAGATCGCCGGCATCGGGATCTCCACAGCGTCCCTCGCCCAGGTCCAGCGGGCCATCGCGCGGGCGGGCATCGTCTGCGTGCAGAATCCGTTCAGCCTCGTCGACCAGACGGACTCCCCGGTCCTCGACCTCTGCCACGACTCAGGAGTCGCCTACGTTCCCTACTTCCCCCTGGGGTCCGCGTTCCCGCGCATGCCGAAGGTCACCGACAACCCCGTCGTACGGGTCGTCGCCGACCGGTTGGGTGCCTCCCCGGCCCAGGTCGGCCTCGCGTGGCTCCTCGCCCATCGCGAGAACGTGCTGCTGATACCCGGCACCTCACGCCTGGCGCACCTGGAGGAGAACATGTCGGTCACCGACGTACACCTGTCCGACGACGACATCGCGGAGCTCGAGAAGGGCGTCGACTGACCTCAGGCCGGCATCCCAGGCAGTCCTGGGGGTGTCACCCAGACGTACGCTCCGACGGGCCGGCGGCCGACCCGATGGGCATTGCGCATCGACGCGACGTTGTCGGGGTGGATCGATCCCCACACGACGTCGCTGCCTCGATCGGGAAGCCGGGCCACCAGCTGCTGGAGTACGGCGGGACCGAGGCCCTGACCCCGGTGGGCACGGTCGAGCGCGATCTCCTGCACGACGAAGCCCGTCATGCCGTGGGCGTCCTCGCGTAGAGCCGCCGCCACCCCGGCTGGTCGGCCGTCGACCGCGACGTCGAACAGCAGGCCCTCGCTCGCACACTCCTCGAGCGAGCCGGCGCTCGTTGGCGTGGCCCACAGCGCTGTCACCGGATGCTCGGCGGCCAGGTCGGCGTAGATGTCGCGCGCCCGGGCGGCGAGCAAGGCGGGGTCGCCCGTCTTCAGCTCGACCCGTTCGTAGGTCGCCACCCGGGGAGCAACCCTCAGCTGGCGGACAAGTCCCGCGACGATCTGCATGTCGACGGCCGAGCCCGGCCCGAAGCCGGCATCCAGCAGCTTCATGAACCCGACAGCGTCGGGAACCGCGAACCGCGCGCACAGCGGCCCGAAGGCGGCATACGCTCGAGCGACCGCAGCAGCCACCTCGAGGACTCCTGCCCGGGTGGGCGGGTGTGTGCACGCGATCACGTCGATGAACGGCAGACCGGCGTCCATACCTCTGAACCGGATGCCGGCGAGTACCCACTCCGCCGCGTCCTCGAGCGTCAGGACCCGGTTCGACCAGGTCAGCAGGTCGGAGTCGATGTCCAGCGCGACACCCTCCCGGTAGCTCCGCGCGAAGCTCTCGTCGCCGACCCGGCCCAGCTCCGTGGCCAGGGAGGCGGCGATCTGCGCCCGCAGCCGTTCCTGGCCGTACCACTTCGACAGGACCGACGAGGTCCACGGGAGCCGGGCTGCGACCACGTCCTCGGTCCGAATGTCCCGGGCGAGCATGTGAACGACCGTAGCGGCACGAGGCGGACGGATCGCTTCCGGGATACGCGGGTACCGTGCTGGCGTGGACGACACGAACCCGACCGCCAGGGCTCTGCTGTGCCTCGAGCTGCTTCAGGACAGCCCCGGGATCACCGCGACCCAGCTCGGCGACAAGCTCGGAGTCTCCGACCGGGCCGCGCGCCGGTACGTCGCAACCCTGCGTGAGGCCGGAATCCCCATCGAGTCGGTCCGTGGTCCCTACGGCGGCTACCGCGTCGGCCGTGGCCTGCGGCTGCCGCCGCTCAGGTTCAGTGCCGCGGAGGCGCTGAG
>JAWWPH010000403.1:0-2672 GCA_033850875.1 Nocardioidaceae bacterium
GCTGTAGTGCCACCGGCCGACATCAGGGTGGACAAGAAGGTCCTGTTCGCGAATATCGCCAACGGTCAGTACGTCTCGGCAGAGGTTCCCGGCGGGACGTACTCGGTCGACGTCGTGCCCACCGGGCAGACGACCCATCCGCTCCTCGGTCCGGTCATGCTGCCGGTCAAGACCGGTGTGCTGACGAGGGTCTTCGCCATCGGCAAGCCGACCAACGGAAGCATGGACGCCATCGTCCAGGTGCTGCCACTGGCCTCTGACGGCTCATCGGCTCCCGGTAGCGTCGACGCCGGCTCCGCAGGACTCGTCGCCACGCCGCCTCCGTCTTCCGACCACCACGCCACCGTCGTCGCGCTCTCGGGCGGAGCCGCGCTGGCCTTGCTCGGGGCACTGCTCGCGGGAGCTCGGCGTCGCCACCGGATGCCGTGACGACGGACTCGCCCGACCCGGCGGCTTCCCCGACCCCTCCGACCCGGCGCGAGCAGGAGCGGCGCGGCGTGACGAGCAGGCTCGTCACGGTATGCGTGACGGTGGTTCTGGTCGCGGGTGCTGCGTTGTGGGCCATCGGTGCATCCGGCTCCGATCCGATCGACGTGCTCCGGGTGTCCAAACCGGAGCCGGCTGGTAGGCACGCCTTTGATTCAGGTGCTTCGCGTCACGCCGGTTCCGCGCGGCCGGTGAAGCCGACGCCGGCCCAGGTCGGGCAGCCCGGCCCGCTGCAGGTGGACTCGGAGCGGCCTCGAATGCTCGTGTTGCCGAGCGGAACGCTGATGCGGGTGCGGCAGTCGGCCACCTCTGCGTCGGGTGCTCTGAGCATCCCCGCCGACATCCACCAGGCGGGCTGGTGGGACGGCAGCTCGAAGCTGGGCGACCCCTTCGGCGCCATCGTCGTCGCCGCGCACGTGGACTCGTTCACGCAGGGGCTGGGCAGGTTCGCGGAGCTGCTCAGCATGCAACCCGGCGACGACGTCCGACTTCGCTCGGCCGGCCTCAGCGAGACCTTCTCGGTGGCGTGGGCTGGATTGGTTCCGAAGAGCTCCATATCGGCGACGTCGGGTGCCTTCTCGGCACGTGGCCCGTCCCGGCTGGTCCTCATCACCTGCGGTGGAGCGTACGACCCCTCGCACGGCGGCTACCAGAGCAACATGGTGGTCGTGGCGTACCCGAAGTCTCCGATCAGCCGCCTCCACTGACTCCGGGGGACCACCGTCGCGCGCCGGCTCGACACGCGTAGCACGGGCGACGTGGACGTCTGCACCCGGCCGCCGGCGGCCCGGGCGCACGCCCCGGCCGGTCGCGCCGGCACAGTCTCGGCTGAGTAGGTTGGGGCGACCGCAGGTGCGGTGGTCGCGAGGCAGAAAGGGCAGCCATGGCTCGTTATGGCGCGCAGTTCGGTCCGGACGTGACGTTCCTCGGGGTCGACCGATGCGACCTCGACGACACAGCGGCCCTGCAGGAAGCCGACGTGGTCGTGGTCGGCGCGCCGTTCGACGGGGGAACCTCGCACCGTCCCGGTACGCGCTTCGGCCCGATGGCGATCAGGACGACGGACTACCTCGGCCACGACGGATCGCGGCCGAGCCTGGCTCTGCGTACGGACGGGCTCGTCGACCTCCGGGTCATGGACGCGGGAGACGTCGAAATGACCCCGGGCGACATCGAGGCTGCCCTGGGGGCGTTGGAGTCGGCCGTCGAGAAGGTGGCGCGCGCGGGTGCGATCCCGGTCGTGCTCGGTGGTGACCACTCCATCGCGTTCCCTGATGCCAAGGGCGTCGCGAACGTCGTCGGCCACGGTCGGGTCTCGATGATCCACTTCGACGCGCATGCGGACACCGGCGACATCGAGTTCGGGTCGTTGTGGGGCCACGGGCAACCGATGCGCCGGCTCATCGAGAGCGGTGCCCTCCGTGGCGACCGCTTCCTGCAGATCGGCCTGCGGGGGTACTGGCCGCCGCCCGCGACGTTGGCATGGATGGCCGAGCAGTCGATGCGGTCGTACGAGATGACCGAGATCGGCCGCCGCGGTCTCGACGAGTGCCTGACCGAGGCGTTCGCGATCGCCACCGACGAGTGCGACGGTGTCTTCGTCTCCGTGGACATCGACGTCTGCGACCCGGGCCACGCGCCAGGAACCGGCACGCCGGAGCCGGGCGGTCTCTCCGCTCGCGAGCTGCTCGAGGCCGTGCGCCGGATCTGCCTGGAACTGCCCGTGGTGGGCGTCGACGTGGTCGAGGTCAGTCCGCCGTACGACTGGGCCGAGATCACCGTCGCGCTCGCGAACCGGGTGGTCCTCGAGTCGCTCAGTGCGATCGCGAGGAGGCGGCGTGACGCCGCCGAGGGCACCCGCTGGGACCCCGACCTACCACTGCTGGCAGACCGCCACCCGTCGCCCCCGCGCTGAGTCGGGGGTCGTGCGCCCATGACTTTGCGTGGCGGGTTGTGCTCCCGCAGACGATCGTGGTCTTTGCGCCCTCAGACCTCCCGCCACCCGGCCGTGGCCATGTCGTGTCCGTGGGCCGCCATGCTGGTCAGGCCGCCGTCGACGACGATCGACGCCGCGGTGACGTACGACGAACGCGGAGAGGCGAGGAAGGCGATCACCGAGGCCACCTCGTTGACGTGCCCGGGTCGTCCGAGCGGGTTGCCGGGCCGCTCCTCGTCGTACGCGTCGG
>JAWWPH010000405.1:0-8155 GCA_033850875.1 Nocardioidaceae bacterium
GGGGACGCCGCCCGACCTGCGTGAAGCGCCGCTCGGCCTCCTCCTGGACACCGTCGACAGGGGGTTGACCCACCAGTAGGCTGCCTGGGCAGGAGCGCATCCAGGAACGGCGCACCCGTTGGTCGCCGCCTCCCTCGACGACGACGGCATGCTCGTGTGGTTCAGCAACCGCGACCGCGACAGGACCGCAGCTGCGTTCGCGCGCACCTTTCTCCGCGGCTACAACGGCACTGCGACGGGCGCCGATCACCTGGCCACGTCTACCGTCCGCAAGAGCTGCTTGTGTGTGGTGTGAAGACGCTCCGGTCCGCGGCTCGCGCCGCGACGATGACTGACCTCGATCCCCGAGATGGAAGGACCGCGACGCCGCGGAGTCGGGCACCTGGCAGACGACAGCCCGGCACTCCTGCCAGAGGCGTTGGTGGGGTCGCAGTCGCCCTCCCGCGCGGGTGGCCAGACTCACACCGGCGCACGCACTGTACGGAATGGCGTCAGGCCAAGGCCGACGGACACGAACGCGAAGATCGCGACTGCGACGAGGAGGATGGCTCGGATCCCCCAAGCATCCGCCAGGATGCCCGCGAGCGGTGCGACGACGACCATGACCGCACGGTTGAGAGACCTGAGCGTGGTGTTGGTCCGGGCCTGGAGCTCATCGGGGGTGACGAGCTGCCGGAAGCTCATCTCATGAGAGTTGCTCATCCCCATAGCGAGGGCGTAGAGGAACTGGCCGGCAGCCAGCAACGCGAAGGACCACGGCGGGAAGGACCCGCCGGCGGCGAACATCACGAGCACACCTCCGGTCGAGATCGCGTCGCAGGCGATGATGGTCCGGCCCGTTCCGAGCAGGAGACCGACTCGCGTCGTGACCGTTGCTCCGAGGAGTGCACCAATGCCGCCGAGTGCACCGATGAGGCCGAACTGGAAGGGCGTCAGCCCCAGCACCGTGAGCGCGTACGGTGCGAGCACCACCCCGACGACGGCATTGCCGACGAACCAGCCATGGGTCGCGACGGCGAGCGTGGTCAGCCCCGAACCGTGATAGATCCATCGGATGCCCTCGCGGATCTCGCGCACCAGGCTTCGAGCCGTGGCCGCCACCGGTGGATGAGGCTCGACAACGGCGATCCGGCTCAGAGTGGCGGCGGAGTACAGATACGTCGCGGCGTCCACGAGGACCGCCAAGGGCGCGCCGAGCACGCTGACCAGCGACCCTCCCAGGGCCGGGCCGGCACTCATCGCGACAGCGTCAGCGCCATCGTCGCGTGCGTGAGCGCGCTGCAGGTGCTCGCGAGGCACCAGGCGAGGAACGAAGGACATCGCGGCCGCACCGTTGATCACCGAAGCGGTCCCGTATGCCATCACGACCGCCAGCAGCGCCGGGAAGGAGAGCCGGTGCACCCACCACAGCAATGGGATGGCCACCAGCAGAACCGCTTGAACGAGGTCGGAGATGACAATCACCGGCCGCCGGGGATGACGGTCGACCAGCGCGCCCACGACCACACCGACGACCAGGTACGGCAGCCAGCGAACCGAGTTCAACCACCCCACCTCGGTTGCCGACCCGTGCAGGGTCAGGACCACCAGCGTCTGCAGCGCGAGCAGCGTGATGTAGGTGCCGAAGGCCGATACGGCATTGGCCCGCCAGTACAACAGGAAGGATCGCGACGGGAAGCCCTCGTCGCGCACCATGACCCCATGCTCCCAAACACCGGCACGCACTACTCACGGCAGCACGCGAGTCCCAGGTGCCGTCAAGGAACCTGCCCCCGCGGGCAAGGTCGGTTGGGATCCCGCTCGGGAGTGCTGGGGTGAGGTCCTGAGCGGCCGATGGGGCCTCAGCCGGTGCCCGGTCGCAGCGCGGCACTCACCGGACCACGCGGTAGCCGACGAGCAGGTTCCCACTCGGTGAGGCTTCGCTTCGGACCGTCTCGAGCCGGATGGGTGGCAGCCCGCCGAGCAGTCGTTGCCCGCTCCCGACGATCGCCGGCGCCACGACGAGCCTGAGCTCGTCGACGAGATCGGCGGCCAG
This sequence comes from Nocardioidaceae bacterium, assembly GCA_033850875.1. Lineage (GTDB taxonomy): Bacteria > Actinomycetota > Actinomycetes > Propionibacteriales > Nocardioidaceae > DASQEH01. The sequence continues at coordinate 2,036 of JAWWPH010000405.1, forward strand.
GAGCGTCCGAGTGACCGAGATGCTGCCGTGGACGCCGATATCGTTGCCTTGCTGCGCCTTCAGGTGCCGCACGAAGTCGACCAGGCCGCCGTCGATCACGTGCGAGTTGGTCCAATCGCGTTCGAGCGGCGTCGAGGTCGCGATGTACTTCGGAACGGCGTTGATGAAGGACGCGAAGGGCTGGATCTCGCTGCTCGGCCAGAAGCCGACCCACTCGTCGTAGCTTCGGCGCCCGAGAACGACGGCGTCTTGGGTGGCGATGAGATCGGCGCCGCTGGCATCGGTCTCGTCGTCCCATGCGGTGATGAACCGGTCGGGGGCCTCAGCCACACCGTCGAGAGACAGGAAGTGGCCAGCGACGACCTTGCGCGGGGTGCGGCCGTTTGTGTTCTCGTTCGTGTCGGGCGAGGCCAAGGGCGACATGCTGGGTCTCCTTCGGAGGGTGAGGGGAGTCATCGTGATGGTTACTCTCACGTCGAACACGGCTACTGCATTTCGACAGCAACGCCGAACGGTCTCTCGGGGCCGTCCACGCACCAGCTGGACAGTGAGTGGTGCGTCCCCTCCTGGGGGTCGAGATGTGCCCGAGGCAGGACTCGCCTGCTCCCCCGACGTCGCGAAGCACCCGAACCGCACCCTGCTGGGGACCGGGCGATGAGTCCGGCGAACCAGCGCGGTCCATATCCGCATCGATTCATCACACTCGAGGAAGGCACCGCATGACCACGACCTACACCTTCGACGTCTTCTGCAGCCTCGACGGCTACGGCGCCGCCAGCGCCAACTGGTCCGGCTACTGGGGCAAGCAGGGGCCTGAGTTGCTCGAACACCGTCTCGCCTTGTACGACGAGGAGCAGCGGATGGTCTTCGGAGCCAACACTTTCCGAGCCTTCACAGAGATGCTGACCACGAGCACCGAAGACTCCGAGGTGCGTGACCCGTGGGTCACGCGCATGGTGAGCCAGCCGGCAACGGTGGTGTCGTCGACGCTGAAAGAACCCCTCGACTGGCCCGATGCAACCGTCGTACGCGGTGACGCCGTCGAGGTCGTGGGCCGCCTCAAGGAGGAGTCCGAGGTGCCGTTGCGCTCGCACGGCAGCCTGTCCTTGAATCGGGCTCTGATGGCTGCGGGGCTGGTCGACCGCGTTCAGGTGACGCTGTTCCCTGTCATCACGGGCCAGACCGGGCTCGAGCCCATCTTCCGCGGTGCGGCCGACTTCGACCTCGAGCTGCTGGAGAACCGGACCCTCGACGGCCACATCCAAGAGCTCGTCTACCGGCCGACTCTGCACTGACCGAGCGGGCGCGCGAGGAAGCCGCCCGGGCGCGAGAGCCGAAGGGGCGCCGAGCGCACGTGACCTCGCGCTGGACCGGCCACCGGTGACCGCGCTTCAATGAAGCTCAGCGGGGCCAGACGTAGGAGAGGCGAGGATTCTGCATGACGAGGTACGTGATCGGTCCCGACGTGGCCCTGCGCCTGGCGCACGACGAGGTCGCCATCGGCGCGGATCACCAGGTCCTTGCCCCCACGCTCATCAGGTCGCAATTGCTGGCGCGGCTCTTCGATGCTGTACGCCGCGGCGAGCTGACGAAGAAGGTTGCCGAGCGACACCTCGACTACGTGCGCGGACTACGGATGCGACTGCTCGGCGATCGTGTGCTGCAAGCCGTTGCCTGGAAGGTCGCGGAACAGATGGGATGGTCGGACACGTACAACGCGGAGTACGTCGCATTGACACAGCTCTGGGGCGACGCCTTCATCACCCTCGACGTGGACCTCGCGAATGCAGTGCGGCACCGAGTTCGGGTGGCACCCTTCGAGGAGCTCTTGTGAGCAAGGAGACCTTTGCGCGGACTCGGTTCCTCAGGTTTCGAAGGCCAAGTTCGTCTCGGTATTGACAAGAGGAGCGCGCGGGGCCAGCTCAGCAGGGCACTTGCGACCGCACGAGCGCTCGCGGATCCGCCACTCCCTGGGCGTACGCGAGGCAGTCCAGAGTCCCCTGGAACTGGTCTCCCACGCCCGAACTCTTCGTCCTGTTGGCCACCAGGAGCGGCTGGTTGAAGTCGATCGCGCCTACCGTCCCCGTGGTCGACGTGCTGGCTCCGTCGACCGTGATGCCGTAGCTCGTCCGAGAACGCCAGCAGACGATCTCATGCCAGTGGCCGTCGTCGATCGCCGTAGGTGGGTCCTCGACGACCGTATGGTGTGCCGTTGCCCCCTTGAAGCGGCATCGGGCAAGGGCTCCGGACGGTCGTGACCACAGCTCCATCTTCCACTGCGTCGGCCCGTTGAACCTGCCCTGCTGCGCGATGTTCGGTGTGTACCGGCTGGTGACGGGCACCGTGTCGGACTTCAGGTACGCAGCCACCGCGAACGGCGCATTCCCGTCGCCGGACCCCGCCAGATCGTCGCCGGACGTGCCGAACGACGGACCCCCGGCGTACTCGAATCGCACGCCCCGCCCGACCGCGCCCTGAACATCCGACCACCCACCGGTCAGCGCGAGGTCGGCACTCCCCGACCGGTCCTTCACCGTGCCGTTCCTGGCGCTCATGTCCCACTGGCCCACCACTCGCGTGGGCCCCGACGGGGCCGTGTCCGTGGAACATGCCGAGATGACAAGCAGAGTCGCCGTTGCCAGCACGACCGCGAGACGTCTCACGTACGTCGATCGTGTCCTGGCGCGTCGGTCGCTCCACATGGACGAGATGCCGTCAGCCCTTCCGGACGGCAATCTCGTCCATGCTGCCCAGAAACTGCTCGTGGTACCCACCGGTGACCGGCTCCACGCCCAGGTAGAGGGGTTGGTCGCTCGTCAGGTTGCCCAGCGCCACGGCCTTGGTGTGGGTGACGCCGTCGACACTGAGGGAGATCTCAGTGGCCGTCTTGGTGCAGACGAGCCGGTGCCACGCTCCGTCATGCAAGCCGGCGGCGCTGGTTGAGACGTTCGCTCCGACGCCGGACTGGTCGCGGAAGGCGCACGTCAGACGCAGGTTGCCCGTGGCCCGGTTGAGCACGATCTCCATCTTGTAGAACGCACCGGCGTGCTTGGCGGCGCCGCGGCGGAAGATGGAGAAGTCGCGCGTGATGGCGGTGTCTGCGGCGATGTTGATGGACGCCGCGTAGGTGTAGTCGACTCGGAACGGGTTGATCGAGTGTGACGCCGGCACCTCCACGTAGTCAGGGTTGGCCGGATGGGCACCGAAGACGTACGCGAGCCCGGACTGTCCCGGCCCCGGCCCGATGCCGTGCAGTGACCCGTCGTTCGCGAATGGCGTGCTGTCGTGAGCGACCGTGTCGGCGGTCTCCTCAGCGTGGTAGAGCAGCACCCTGTGCGAGGTCGTCGACGCCGACGACGCTGGCGCCCATGCCACGACGGTCATGACGGCCACCACCAGCGTCGCCATGATCGTGGCACCGTGACCCGTGACGCGCATCGACCCCCCGTGTCCCTTCTTGCAGTCGTCTCGGAAGGCGCCAGTCTCGCAGTCTTCTGTCCGATTCATGCCTTTTCTGGGAGAACCGGTGAAGCGTGCCACCCATTACGGCTGCTCAGCGCGGGTCGGTGCCTTGCTCGGCGGCAGACTTGCTGGCCCGGTGCGGGTTGCAGTGGCTTGGGGGTTGCGCGCTGTGACCGACTGGTACTAGACCAGAGACCCACGTGTTTGCAGGAGGTTCCCCCATGCCGTCGAGCCGGTTCAGAAGGGCTCGTGGCGCATCACGGGTCGTGGCGGCCGCGATGCTGGCTGCGCTTCTCGCGAGCTGCGGCGGCAACGGCGGCAAGATCGGCGTCTCGCTGATCCTCAAGACCCAGTCGAACCCGTACTTCGTCTCCATGAAGCAGGCCGCGGAGACCCAGGCCGGTCAGTCGGGGGTCCATCTCTCCGTGGCGACCGGGAACGCCGACGGCGACACCCAGACCCAGATCAACGCCATCGACACAGCGATCGCGCGCGGGGACAAGGGCATCCTGATCACGTCCAACGGCCCGGCCGTCAACGCTGCTCTGCGCCTGGCCAAGCAGTACGGACTCTTCGTCATCGCTCTCGACACCCCGCTGGACCCCTCGAACACCGCCGACGTCACCTATGCCACGAACAACTTCGAGGCCGGCAAGCTCATCGGTCAGTACGCCGCCGAGCGGCTGGCCGGCAAGAAGGCCGTGATCGCGATGCTCGACCTGTACAACGACCAGGTCGTGTCGGTCGACGTCGACCGCGACCACGGCTTCCTCACCGGCATGGGCATCGACCCCGGCAGCACGACGCTGAACGCCCAGGAGGCGACCACCGGCAAGTACACCGGCGGCAAGGGCGGCAGCTACCAGATCGCGTGCCACCAGGCGACGCAGGGCGCAGTCGACGGCGGCCGGACGGCGATGGAGCAGTGCCTGTCCCGCAATCCCGCGATCAACGTGGTGTACACGATCAACGAGCCCGCCGGCGAAGGTGCATACGCCGCCCTGACGGCCGCGAAGCTCCAGGACAAGGCCTTCATCGTGTCGATCGACGGTAGCTGCCAGGGGATGAGTGACATCGAGAAGGGCATCTTCGCCGCCGACGCCACCCAGTACCCGGGCAAGATGGCCCAGCTGGGCGTGACGGCGGTCAAGCAGGTCGGCCAGGGCGGCCATGCTCCCTCGTTGCCACCGGGGAAGAACTACCTCGACACCGGCACCAAGCTCGTCACGGCCAAGCCATTACCCGGCGTCAAGAGCCAGACGGTCGCCGAGGGCAAGCAGGCGTGCTGGGGCACTGCACAGTAGCGACGACATCGGGCTCTAGACGAAGGGATCCACGTGGACGACCAAGCGGTGCAGACCGAGCCGGCGCCAGAATCGGCCGACGACCTGATTCCGACCCGACACACACCCGCCCAACGCATCCAGCACATCCTGCACGGCAACCCGGCGCTGAGCCCGCTCATCGTGCTCATCATCGGCGTGATCGTCTTCGGGATCGTCGCGGACAACTTCCTGCGCCCGCAGTCCCTTTCGCTGCTGCTGCAGCAGGTGGCGGTCGTCGGCGCGCTCGCGGTCGGCCAGACGGTGATCATCCTCACCGCGGGGATCGACCTCTCGATCGGCATGGCCATGGTGCTGGCCTCGTTGGTGATGGTCAAGCTGAACCATGACCACGGCGTCCCCGGCGTCATCGCCTTGCTCATCGGGATCGTGGTGGGTCTGCTCACCGGGCTCCTCAACGGCTTCCTGGTCACCCGACTGAACCTGCCGCCCTTCATCGTGACCCTGGGAACCTTCTCCATCTTCACGGCGATCTCGTTGCTGTATGCCGCCGGCCAGACCATCGCGCTGGACCCGAACGCGTTCCTGGTGTGGACGGGCAAGACCATCAGCATCGGGAGCGTCAGCATCACCTGGGGTGTCATCTTGATGCTGCTCCTCTACGTCGGGGTGGGGTTCGCGCTGCGCAACACCGCATGGGGGCAGCATCTCTACGCCTCCGGTGACGACCGGGAGGCCTCGCAGCTGGCCGGTATCTCCACCGACCGGGTCCTGCTCAGCGCCTATGTCGTGGCCGGCTTCACCGTCGGGATCGCTGCCTGGATCGTGTGCGGCCGCGTGGGCGGCGCGGATCCCAACGCCGGTCTCAACTACAACCTGCAGAGCATCACGGCCGTCGTCATCGGCGGCACCAGCCTCTTCGGAGGGCGCGGGCTCGTCGTCGGCAGCCTGATCGGCGCGCTGATCGTGCAGGTCTTCAACAGCGGCCTTGCGCTGGCCGGCGTCGACCCGAACTACCAGGTGCTGGCGACCGGCATCCTGGTCATCCTCGCCGTGTCCGTCGACCAGTGGATCAGGAGTGTGAAGGCATGACGGAGACGCAAGCGGCACCGAGGTCGGGCACCTCGGGCAACGAGCAACCCATCCTCGAGGCCGAGGGTCTCGTCAAGCTGTTCGGCCGCGTGGGCGGCGCGGATCCCAACGCCGGTCTCAACTACAACCTGCAGAGCATCACCGCCGTCGTCATCGGCGGCACCAGCCTCTTCGGAGGGCGCGGGCTCGTTGTCGGCAGCCTGATCGGCGCGCTGATCGTGCAGGTCTTCAACAGCGGCCTTGCGCTGGCCGGCGTCGACCCGAACTACCAGGTGCTGGCGAC
>JAWWPH010000435.1:0-4267 GCA_033850875.1 Nocardioidaceae bacterium
CACCGGCGGCTGCCTCCAGTCGGTCCACCGCCGCCATCCGGCTCATGGCGGGGAGCTCGAGTTGCGCCAGATGGTGGTAGGCCGCCGACACATCGCCGGTCGTGGCCGCCGAGACTCCTCGGGCCCATTCTGCGATGTCCGTCACCGCCACCACCCCGATACCCACCGGCTGTCGGGCGACGAGACCAGCAAGGCCCGCCAGTGCTTCGGGACCACCCCCCGTTCCACGAAGCGCGGCCAGCAAGGCACGCCAGGCCAGCGGAAGAGCGGTCAGGGCCGGCTGGCCGGTTGCTTGTGCGAGGAGAAGCGCCTCATCGGTCGATGCGCTGGCCGCACCCAAGTGCCCCGCCGGGATGTCCGCCATCGGGAGGCGGGACAGCGCGAACACGATGCGAGAGACGTCACCTGCTTCCCGAGCCAGCAGCAGCAGACGTGACAAGTCACGCGTCGTGACATCCACTTCGCCGAGATGGAACGCGGCCAGGGCGGAGTTGGACAGCAGGTTCGCATCATCGTCGGTCTGCTCGACCAGCTCGAACGCCCGTCGTAGCTCGACGGCGGCCCTCACCATCTCGTTGCCGAGAACGTGCTGCTGTCCGGCCAGCAGCGCGGCCAGGCACATCAGTCGGGGCGACGATCCCTCCTGCAGGGGTGGCAAGAAAGAGGCCTCCTGCCTGTTGTCGCCTGATCCTCCGTAGGTGGCGAGGGTGGTGGCGACCATGGCCATCTCCAGGGCGCGGATCGGGTCGAAGGGCACCACCTCGCGAGCGGCACGCATGACGATGCGATGGCCGACCGCGGAAGAGCCGACGCTCCACTCCAACCGGCCGCGCAGCATGTCCACGTCGGCGGTCAGGACTGGATCCGATGTCCGCTGCCGCGCCTCGTCGGCCAGCGCCCGGGCTCGACCGGGAACGCCGCCAACCCAGGCGGACCGGGCCGCAGCGAAGAGCCGGCGACTCTTGTCCTCGGCGGATGACGAAAGCAGTGCGGAGCGCTCCCAGGCGGCGCTGGCCGCATCATGCCCCCCGCGGTGCTCAGCTCGGGCGGCTACTGCGTCGAGCTCCCCGGCAACGCCCTCATCGGGGCCGACCGTGGCCAGGGCCAGATGCCAGGCCCGCCGATCCTGCTCACCAGCCGCCTCCAGTGCGACGGCCAGGGCACCGTGGACCCGTTGGCGTTCGGGCACCGTGGCGCCGGCATACACCGCGGAACGCACCAGCGGATGGCGCAGCTGCAGCTCGGCCCCTGCGACCTTCAGCAGCTGGGAGTCCTCCGCCTCGGCGAGCGCCTCGTCGCCCAGGTTCAACGCGGCGCTGGCCGCTTGGATGATCGCCACCTGCCCTGAGTCGTCCGCAGCGGCGACCAGTAACAGGGTCTGCGCGCCCCGCGACAGGCGCCGGCATCGGTCAAGGAAGCTGCGTTCCACGCCTTCGGTGAGCGGCAGGACGGCGGGCAGTGGCGCGACTCCTCGAAGCTGCCGGCCAGAGAGCGCGGTAGGGATCTCCACGAGCGCCAGCGGGTTGCCGCCAGTGCGCGCCAGGATGGCATCGCGCACCTCATCACTCACGTCACCATCGGTCCGTTCAGCGAGGAGCGCGCCGGCCGCTGCCGTGTCGAGGCCACCTAGCGTCATCTCCGTCAATCCCGGCGCCTCGAAACGCCGTACGTCGCCCTCGCGCGCGCCGAAGACCATCGCGACCCGGTCGGACTGCAGGCGTCTCGCCACGAAGAGCAGCGCCTCGGCGGACACGGCGTCCAACCAGTGAGCGTCGTCGACTACTACGACGACCGGCTGCGTCTCGGCGGCCTCGACCAAGAGGCTCAGCGTCGCGACGAAGACAACGAACCGGTCCGAGGGCTGCCCCTTCCGCTCGCCGAGCGCGACGAGCAGTGCGTCGGCCTGCGGTGACGGCAAACCACCTACCAGCCCGAGAACCGGCCGCAGCAGGCGGTGCAGGGCAGCGAACGCCAGAGGCGATTCCGACTCGAACCCCTGCGTCCACAACACCAGCGCGTCAGCTCGCGAGACGGCATCAGCGATCAGCGCGCTCTTGCCGACGCCTGGCTCCCCGCGTACCACCAGGGCTCCACCGCGACCAATGGCCGCCTCCATGAACAAGGCGTCGAGCCGCCCGCTCTCCACCGAACGGCCGTAGAGCATCCCTCACCCTAGTGTCAGCGCGCGCGATGCTGCGGTCCCCGCGCGCGGCCGAGGAGCAGACGACCCGCTCGCCTACACCTGGATGCCGCGGGTCAGGGCGCCGTCGACGACGAGGTTGGTGCCGCTGATCCGGCGAGCGGAGCGGCTGGCGAGGAACACCACAGGCCGGGCGACCTCCTCCGGCGTTCCCATATGGCCTGTCGGGTTGAGGTCGACTGCCAGCTTGTAGAGGTCCGGGTCCCCGGTCTCGATGCTGGCCCAGACACCGCCTTCGAAGTACGTGTTGCCCGGGGAGACCGTGTTGGCACGGATTCCTCTCTCGGCGAGCTGGAGGGCGAGTCCATGGATGTACCCGATGATCGCGGTCTTGGCGGTGCCGTACGGCCCGGAGGCGAAGTCCGACTCACGTCCGGACACACTCGAGATCGCGACGATCGAGGCGGCCTCGCTCCGCTCGAGATGCGGCAGCGCCGCGCGGACCAGGCGGACCGTGTGCATGAGGTCGACGTTGAGGCTGGCCTGCCAGTTCTCCTCCGTGTCGGGGATGGCCAGCGCGCTGACATTAGCCACCACTACGTCGAGGCCGCCGAGCGACCGTGCCGACTGCTCCACCCATGCAGTGAGCCGGTCGGCATCGCCGACGTCGACGACCGAGCCGGCCACGTTGCCGCGGTTGCCGAGTGCGCTGGAGGTCGAGGCGACCTCTTCGGAGTCCCGCGCACAGAACGCGACGTGAGCACCCTCGTCGAGAAACGCCTCGACGATGGCTCGGCCGATCCCGCGCGTGCCGCCCGTGACCAGGACTCGTGTGCCGGTGAGCTCCAGATCCATCAGAGACCGGACCCGAGGGCGCCGGCTCGAGCGCGCAGTTCGCCGTGGATGCCACCGAAGGCTTCGACGGGTGGAAGGAGCGTCTTGGCCGCCTTGACCACGACGCTGTAGTTGGCGTCGACGACGTTGGCAACCGGCACTTCGGCGATCTGCGAGCACAGTTGGTACGCGTCCATCGGATGCAGGCCGCACAGTTCACCGACCCAGTGCACGAGCTCCGCATTCCCGATCCGCCAGGAGTCCTCCATCGGCCGGCTGGACCCGACGGTCATGATGTGCGTGTCGTCCTCGACCCGCGGCCATCCGGGGGCAGCGCCCTTGACCAGCTCGACGATGAGCGTGGTCGTCATCGCGCCCTCGACGGCGGTACCGCAGGCCTCCCCCTCGCCCTGGCGGTAGTGGCCGTCGCCGATGGAGAACATCGCGCCCTCCACGTTGACCCCGAGGAAGACAGTCGAGCCCGAACGCATCTGAGGGGTGTCCATGTTGCCGCCGAAGCGGTCCGGCACCAGGGAGGAGCGCGCCTCGCCACCGGCCGGAGCCACACCGACCGTGCCGAGCATCGGCGCAACCGGCAGCTCGACCCGGTGATCGCTGTGCCGGGCGGCGAACGCGACGGTGTTGCGCTCCCGGTCGAGCTCGTAGATCCAGGTCGTGTCCGGCAACGGCTCCTGCAGGGTGACCACGCGGTCCGTGCTGGTCATTCCGCCGAAGAAGGGGATGGCGGCCGAGGCGCCCCAGTCGCGCGCCGGCTCGAGGGCTGCCAGGTGAAGGACCAGCGTGTCGCCCGGCTCCGCCCCCTCCACATAGAAGGGACCGGTCTGCGGGTTGACGAACCTCAGGTCGACCTTCGCGCTCGACAGGTCCTCGACGCTGCGCAGTACGCCGCCGAACGCATCGTCGGACCACAGCCTCAACGCTGTTCCCGGGCTGATCCGCATCACCGGGGGGACGCCACCGAAGGTGTACGCATACTGCTCGCGACCAGGCACGAACTCGACGACGTCCATGGCAGGAAACTATCTCAGGCCGTACGCAGCCGCACATGCTCGCGGCGGAGGTCGGACACGCGGGTCACGCCGAGCAGAGCCAGGGTTTGGGCGATCTCTGCGCGGAGGATGTCAGCGGTCCGCTGGACACCCCGTTCGCCACCCGCCATCAGACCGTAGAGGTACGCCCGGGCCACCAGGGCGGCGCGCGCTCCGCAGGCCAGAGCTGCCACGATGTCACTGCCGGACAGGATGCCGCCGTCGACATAGACCTCCGCGTCGG
>JAWWPH010000445.1:0-2677 GCA_033850875.1 Nocardioidaceae bacterium
CAGTCACATGTACGTGCCCGGCCAGCCCGGCTACCAGGACAACGTCAGCTCGACCGGCCAGGGCTCCGGTGACGTGGCCAAGGCCAAGAGGATGCTGACCGACGCGAAGTACACGGGCGTGGGCAGCAACCTGAAGACGCCCGACGGCCAGACGGTCACGTTCCGCTGCACCTACTCGGCGGGAAATCGCAACCGTCAGCAAACGTGCGACATCGTCCAGAACACGTTGAAGCAACTCGGCATCAACGTCACCCTGAAGACCACGACCGACCTCTCCGAACTCAACACCGGCAACTTCGACATGATCGTCTTCGCCTGGGTGGCCACGCCGTTCGTGGTCGCCGGCGCGCAGCAGATCTTCGAGCTCAAGGGCGGCGGCGACTACGGACACAACGACGATCCGCAGGTGGAGGCGCTCATCAACAAGGCGGCGGTCTCGACCGATCCGGCGACGGTGCAGAGCCAGCTCAACGAGGCCGACAAGCTGTTGACGGCCGACGCCTACGAGCTACCGCTGTTCCAGAAGCCCACCTTCATCGCCACCGTCAAGGATCTCGTGAACATCCGGGACAACGCGACCAGCTTCGGGCCTCCGGAGAACGTTCAGGACTGGGGCGTCAAGGCGAGCTAGTGCGGCTCTCGGCTCAGCTCCCCCGGTACGTCGAGTACGCGAACGGGCTCAGGAGCAGCGGGACGTGGTGGTGCGCCGCCGGGTCGGCGATCTCGAAGGTGACGGTCACCTCCGGATAGAACGCGGCCACGCCGGCGCGGGCGAAGTACGCGCCGGTGTCGAAGCCGATCCGATGCCTTCCCGCCGCCGGGGCGCCGAGTTCGCGAATTCGGCCGTCGGCGTCGGTGGTGCCCTCGGCGACGCGCCGCCACTCGCCGTCGACCTGGGAGTCGAGAGTGACCGCGATGCCATACGCCGGTACGCCGGTCGTCGCGTCCAGGACGTGCGTGGACAGGCTCATGATGCCCCCTCGGGGTGCAGTAGCTTCACCAACCGCAGCCTGTTGATCTTGGCCAGTTCGGCGAGGACGACGCCGCGCTCGTCGGCCGGTTCATTGTTCAGCCGGTCCTCACAGACGGCCAGCAGCTCGTCGGCGGTCCGGCCGGTGGCACACACGAGATAGACGTGCCCGAAGCGCTGCTCGTAGGCAGCGTTCGCCACCGCCAGGCGAGCCCTGGCGTCCTGACCCGCGCCGGCGACGCCGGACTGTTCCTGTCGCGACCACGCGCCCTCGCGCCCGTCGACGCGCGCGCCGATGCGCGGGTGGCCGCGCAACGCCTGCGCCAGACCGGTGTCGTCGAGCGTCGCGGTGGCGCGGTCAGACATCTCCGCCAGGGCGGTCTCGCTCGCGTAGGGCCGGCCGGCGATCATCTGCTCGACCCACGACTCGGCGGCGCAGCACGCCCGCAAGGAGGCGCGTAGCTGCTCGTCGTCGGCAGCAGCGTTGAACGAGTCGAGCATGTCAGTCGATCAGGTCGTACGCGGCGACGGTCAGGAAGTCGACGAACTGGTCGTCGAGCGCGAGGCGCTCGAACAGCGCGCGGGCCTGCTGATAGCGCCCGTCCGCGTCGCCGAGCTCATCGAGGATTCGCTCGAACTCCTCGGCCGTGATCCGTTCGACGAGGGCGCGGTCGACCCGCTCACCGGTGTCCAGGTGAACGTCGTTGTGCACCCACTGCCATACCTGGGCGCGCGCGATCTCGGCCGTGGCGGCATCCTCCATCAGGTTGAAGATCGCCACCGCGCCCGAGCCCCCGAGCCACGCACCGATGTAGCGCAACGCGACCGCGATCGCATTGCGCAGCCCGTCGGCCGAATGGGTGCCCGGTGTCGCGGCGAGGTCGAGCAACTGGTTCGGGGTGACGTCCAGCTGCTCGCGTCGCCGCTCGAGCTGATTGGGACGTTCGCCCAGCACGTCGTCGAACACCCCCCGGCAGATCGGGACGAGGTCGGGGTGCGCCACCCACGAGCCGTCGAATCCGTCGCCGGCCTCGCGCTGCTTGTCCTGGCGGACCTTCTCCAGCGCGGTCTCGTTGACCGCCGGATCCCGGCGGCTCGGAACGAACGCAGCCATCCCGCCGATCGCGAAGGCCCCCCGGCGGTGGCAGGTGGTCACCAGCAGCTCGGTGTAAGCCCGCATGAACGGTGATTTCATGCCGACCTGGTTGCGGTCGGGCAGCACATAGCCCGGTCCGCACTCGCGGAAGTTCTTGATGATGCTGAACAGGTAGTCCCAGCGCCCGGCGTTGAGCCCGCTGATGTAATCGCGCAGTTCGTAGAGGATCTCCTCCATCTCGAACGCGGCCGGTATCGTCTCGATCAGGACGGTGGCCCGGATCGTCCCGTGCGGGATCGCGAGCCCCTGCTCGGCCTGCGCGAACACGTCGTTCCACAACCGGGCCTCGAGATGGCTCTCCATCTTGGGCAGGTAGAAGTACGGTCCGCTCCCCCGCTGCGTCAACTCCCGGGCGTTGTGGAAGAAGTACAGCCCGAAATCGACCAGGGCTCCGGCGCTGGGCCGGCCGTCGACGAGCAGGTGCCGCTCGTCCAGATGCCATCCGCGCGGACGGACGAGCGGAACGGCGAGCGGCTGGTCGGTACGCAGTTCGTAGCGCTGACCGCTGTCCGGCGCGGTGAACTCCAGATCGCGCCGAACCACGTGCCGCA
>JAWWPH010000474.1:0-6779 GCA_033850875.1 Nocardioidaceae bacterium
ACGGCGTCAGCGAGGTCTACTCGGTGACGGGGGAGATCGACCTGATCGCCCTGCTCCGTGTGCGCAACCACGAGGACGTCGCGGACCTCGTGCCCGAACACCTCAACAAGGTTGCGGGCATCGTCTCGACCGAGACGCACATCGCCTTCCGCGCGTACTCGAAGCACGATCTCGAGGCGGCCTTCTCGCTGGGCGTCGACGACTAGCAGGCGGGACACCATCCGCGTCCTGCTCCGGCGGGTCGTGTCAGGCCGGGATCTCGCCCACGGCCGCGACCCAGGTCGACAACGTCGCTTCGGCGGCGCCGGAGTCGACGGCGTGCCGGGCGCGGCGGAGCCCCTCGGCCATGCGCTCCACAAGGGGACCGGCGGCGGCTTCGTAGGCGGCGATCGCGGCCGCGGCGTTGAGCAGTACCGCGTCGCGGACGGGACCTGTCTCACCCGCGACGACGCGACGTACGACGTCGGCGTTGTAGGCGGCGTCTCCTCCCTTCAGGTCTGCGGGCGACGACGCGGCCAGCCCGAGGCTGGCCGGATCGAGGCGGTGCTCCGAGACCTCACCGTCGACGATGGACCACACCGTCGTGGTGGTGGTGGTCGTGAGCTCGTCGAGCCCGTCGTCGCCGCGGAAGACGAACCCATCCACCTGCCGGCGAGCCAGCACCCCGGCGATGATCGCGGCCATTCGGGCGTCGGCGACCCCGACGGCCTGCGCGGCGGGCCGCGCCGGGTTCGCCAGCGGACCGAGGAAGTTGAAGATCGTTGCCACGCCCAGCTCTCGTCGGGCAACGGCCGAGTGCCGCAGGGCGCTGTGGAACACCGGTGCGAAGCAGAACGTGATGCCGGCGCGCCCCATCACCTGTTCGACGGAGCTCGGGTCGAGGTCGAGCCGGATCCCCAGCTCCTCCAGGACGTCGGCCGAGCCGCAGTCGGAGGAGGCCGCCCGGTTGCCGTGCTTGATCACGGGCACTCCGGCTCCAGCGGTCACGATCGCGGCCATCGTCGAGATGTTGACCGTATGCGCGCGGTCACCCCCGGTGCCCACGATGTCGACGGCCCGGGCGTCCCAGGTCAACGGCGCCGCGAACTCGTACATGGTGGCGACGAGCCCCTCGACCTCGTCGAGAGTCTCGCCCTTGCTGCGCAGTGCGACGGCGAATCCGGCGATCTGTGCGGCAGTCGCCTCGCCCGCGAGTATGCGACGCATGGCCCAGCCGGTCTGCTCGGCAGTCAGGTCGGTACCGGCGATCAGCGGCGCCAGCACGCCCGGCCAGGAGAACCCTGCCGTGGTGCCGCTCACGGCTCGCGCCGCGCAGAGGTGAGTACGGGACGCGCCTCAGGTCGTCGCGACATCGGCACGCGGACGAAGCAGGCGGACCACGGCCTCGGCCAGCACCAGCGGGTCGATCGGGTAGGCGACGGCGGCATCGGCCCGCGACCAGGTGGCGAGCCAGCCGTCGTCCGCCCGGCCGATGAGGACCAGGATCGGCGGGCAGCGGAAGATCTCGTCCTTCAGCTGCCGGGCGATGCCCATGCCGCCGGCGGGGACCGCCTCGCCGTCGAGGATCGCCAGGTCGATGCCGCCCGCGTCCATGGCGGCGATGACCACCGGCTCGGTGGCGCACTCCAGGTACTCGACCTCCGGCAGGTCGGGATGCACGCGCGTCCCGAGCGCTCGCATGACCGTGGCCCGAGTGTTCGAGTCGTCGCTGTAGACCAGAACCCGCATGGCCGCTGCCCCGCCTTTACTCGCCGTCGTTCGTTGGTCGCGATGCTACCGGCCGCGGTGCTGAGGCGATGCGCGACGGCCCTTGCCGGAGCTCGCGGAGAGGTCAAGGGAGTGGCCGGGGGGTCGCCGTGCCGTGCTCAGGGTGTGGCGACATAATGGCCGAGTGGCGACCTCAACAGCGATCCCGGCCTCGCGGCTGTCCGGCCAGCACGACCGCCCCAGCCTGGTCAGCGTCGGGACCATCGTGTGGCTCTCCAGTGAGCTCATGTTCTTCGCCGCACTCTTCGCCTGCTACTTCACCATCCGAGCCGTCGTGCCGGCGTTGTGGACCCAGGAGACGCCGCACCTCAACGTGCCGTTCGCCTCGGTCAACACCACCGTCCTCGTGCTGAGCTCGGTGACCTGCCAGCTCGGGGTGTTCGCCGCCGAGCGGGGCCAGGTGGGCCGGTCCGGCAACGTGTTCCAGGTCGGCAAATGGGGCCTGCGCGAGTGGTTCGTCCTGACGTACGTGATGGGCTCGTTCTTCATCGGCGGTCAGATCTTCGAGTACTCCGCCCTCATCCGCGAGAACATCACGATCCCCTCCTCCCCGTACGGGTCGATCTTCTACCTCACCACGGGCTTCCACGGTCTCCATGTCACCGGCGGCCTGATCGCCTTTCTGTTCGTCCTCGGGCGCACGTTCATGGCCCGCACTTTCACACATGAGCAAGCCGTCACGGCCATCGTCGTGTCCTACTACTGGCACTTCGTCGACGTGGTGTGGATCGGCCTGTTCGCGACCATCTACCTGCTGAAGTAGCGGACCGGAAGAGGTTGTTCGTGAAGTTCCTGTCGACCCGCCGACGCCACCCGCTCGCTGGTCTGCTGGTCGTGCTCCTCGGCCTGGTGTTCGTCGGCGGCGTGTATTCGGCGTTCCGGCCGGCGGTCGCCGATGGGACGTCGTCGGACACGGCGATGGTGGAGGCGGGCCGCAAGCTGTTCGTCGTCGGATGCGCCAGCTGCCACGGCCTGAACGGTGAGGGCATCGTGACCAAGCGCGGCACGAACTTCGGTCCCGCGCTCACCGGTGTCGGTGCGGCCGCAGTGGACTTCCAGGTCGGCACCGGCCGGATGCCGCTGGCCGTGCCGGGGCGTCAGGCGATCCCGAAACCGCCGAACTACACGGCCAAGGAGATCTCGGAGCTCGCGGCGTACGTTGCGAGCCTCGGCCCAGGCCCGGCCATCCCCGGCAGCGACGAGACCGACGTCAGCAAGGCGACGACCTCCCAGATCGTGGAGGGTGGGGAGTTCTTCAAGACCAACTGCACGGCGTGCCACAACTACGCGGCCGAGGGGGGCGCCCTGCCGTCGGGAGGGTACGCACCGCCGCTGCTCGACACGAGCTCGCGACATATCATTGAGGCAATGCTCACCGGTCCTGGACAGATGCCTCGCTTCAGCGACGGGGTCATCACGCCCGCACAGAAGCGCGACATCCTCGCGTACATCACCACGCTGAAGACCCAGCCCAGCTACGGCGGCTCCAACCTCGGCAGCCGGGGCCCTGTGACCGAGGGTCTGTGGGGCTGGCTCGGCGGGATGGGTGCCCTCGTCCTCGCGGCGGTCTGGATCGGCAACCAGGGTGTGCGCGCGGGGAAGAAGCGGTCATGAACGAGGACCAGCGCGCCAGCGACCACCAGCAGATCGAGGGTGGGCCTCCCGGTACCGACGAGCGCGGCGACACCTCCCTGCTCCTGCCCGGCCACGACGACCCGATACCCGACCCGGGTCTCCCTGAGCACGAGTACCGGCCGACCGACGTCGACCCTGCCCTGGAGCGACGCGCGGAGCGGCAGGTCGCGACCATGTTCGCCCTTGCGGGGGTTCTCGCGGTCGTGTTCTGCGTCGCGTACTTCGCCTTCTCGCCCGAGCCCGGCCCCGGCGCCGACACGATCGGCCGCTACGGGCTGTCGAACCTGACCCTTGGCCTGTCCCTTGGGCTCGCGCTGCTGCTGCTCGGCGTCGGCGCGATCCAGTGGGCCAAGAAGCTGATGGGCGACCACGAGATCGTCGAGATGCGGCACACGGCGGCGTCGTCCGAAGCCGACCGCGAGGAGTCGCTGACCGCCTTCCGGCAAGGTGCCGAGGAGTCCGGGTTCGGCCGTCGCACACTCGTCCGCAACACCTTGCTGGGCTCGCTGGCCCTGATGGGACTGCCGGCCGTCGTGCTGCTGCGCGACCTCGGGCCCCTCCCCGTATTCGGCAAGGGCGCCACGGCGGCCAACTCGCTCGAGCACACGGTATGGCGCAAGGGCGTACGCGTGGTCAACGACGTGTCGGGTGCACCCCTGAAGCCCTCGGAGATCGAGATCGGCCAGTTGATCAACGCCGAGCCCTCCTTGTTCTTCCAGGAGACCAACGCCGACGGCACCGTGGTCCCGCCGCAGTACGAGGGCACCGAGCTCCAGGTCGAGAAGGGCAAGGCCGCCGTCATCGTCGTACGGATGCAGCCCGACGACATCCACCCGTACCCCTCACGCGCCGACTGGGGCGTCCAAGGCATCTTGTGCTACTCCAAGATCTGCACGCATGTGGGCTGCCCCATCAGCCTGTGGGAGCAGCAGACCCACCACCTGCTGTGCCCTTGCCACCAGTCGACCTTCGACCTGGCCGACAACGGCAAGGTGATCTTCGGGCCGGCGGCACGGCCCCTGCCACAACTACATCTCGGTGTCGACAAGCAGGGCTACCTCATCGCGATGAGCGACTTCGAGGAGCCCGTCGGGCCGAGCTACTGGGAACGGGGATGATCTCGGCATGAGCACAGCAGCGGTGAAGCCGGCCACCACCAGCGGATCGGCCAAGACCCCGGGCGCTGGCGCGGTCGAATGGCTCGACGACAGGGTGGGACTCGGCGGCGCGCTAAAGAAGCAGCTGCGCAAGGTCTTCCCCGACCACTGGTCCTTCATGCTCGGCGAGATCGCCCTGTGGAGCTTCGTGATCCTGCTGCTGACCGGGGTGTTCCTGACCCTGTGGTTCAAGCCCAGCATGGACGAGGTCACCTACATGGGTGCCTACCCCAACCTGCGCGGCGTGACGATGTCGGAAGCGTACGAGTCGACGCTGCACCTGTCGTTCGACGTGCGCGGCGGCCTGCTGATGAGGCAGATCCACCACTGGGCGGCCAACCTGTTCCTGGCCGCGATGACCGTTCACATGCTCCGGGTGTTCTTCACGGGGGCGTTCCGCAAGCCACGTGAGCTCAACTGGCTGATCGGGCTGGGGCTGCTCCAGCTCGGCATCATCGAAGGCTTCGCCGGCTACTCGCTCCCCGACGACCTGCTCTCCGGTGTGGGGCTGCGCATCGCCTCGGGGCTCATGCTGTCGATCCCCGTCATCGGCACCTACGTGTCGTACTTCATCTTCGGTGGCCAGTTCCCCGGCGACATCTTCATCTCCCGGCTGTACACCGTCCACGTACTGCTGATCCCGGGCATCCTCGTCGGCCTCATCACGGCCCACATGCTGCTGCTCGTCTACCACAAGCACACCCAGTGGCCCGGCCCCGGCCGTACCAACAACAACGTCGTCGGCTACCCGCTGATGCCGGTGTACATGGCCAAGGCCGGAGGGTACTTCTTCCTCGTCTTCGGCGTGACCGCCGTGATGGCCGCCCTGATGCAGATCAACCCGATCTGGATGTACGGCCCCTACGACCCGTCGAAGGTGTCGGCCGGCTCTCAGCCCGACTGGTACATGGGCTGGCTCGAGGGCGGCCTGCGCATCATGCCCAACTGGGAGATCCATGCCTGGGGCGTGACGCTGTCGCTGAACGTCCTCGTCCCCGGTCTGCTGCTGATGGGGTTGTTGTTCACGGTGCTGGGTGCCTATCCCTTCATCGAGCACTGGATCACCGGCGACAACCGTGAGCACCACCTGCTCGACCGTCCACGCAACCAGCCGACCAGGACCGGCTTCGGTGTCGCGGGGATGACCGCGTACGCGATGCTCTGGATCGCCGGAGGCAACGACATCCTGGCGACCACGTTCGGGCTGTCGATCGAGGCGATCACGTGGGTGATGCGGTTCGCCTTGTTCATCGTGCCCGTGATCGCGTTCATCGTCGCCCGGCGCTGGGCGATCTCGCTCCAGCGTCATGACCGGGAGACGCTGCTGCATGGCTACGAGACAGGCGTCATCGTGCGCTCCCCCACGGGCGCCTACAGCGAGATCCACGCGCCGGTCAACCCGGCTCGGGCCTACACGCTGACCTCGCAGGAGCGCCAGTCACCCGTACAGCTCACCGAGGCCGTCGACGCGAACGGCGTCGCCGCTCCGCAGCGCGGCAAGGAGCGCGTGAGAGCCGCGCTGTCGCACTTCTGGTTCGATGACGCCGTGCAGAAGCCCACTGCGGCGGAGCTTGCGGAGGCTGCTCACCACTCCGACGGGGACGGCCTGCCTGCCAACGGCCACCACAAGGGCATCGAGACCGTGGGCCAGGTCGGCGGCGAGCCGTTCGAGCTCGAGCAGTCCACCACCCCCCAGCGCTGACCCCTCCCCCCGGTCGAGCGGGCGGACATGTCGGCTCGACCGGGCGCAAAAGTCGGCTCGAGCGGCCGCAAAAGTCGGCTCGACCGGGCGCAAATGCCGGCTCGACCGGGCGCAAATGCCGGCTCGACCGGGCGCGAAAGTCGGCTCGACCGGCCGCGGATGTCGGCTCGACCGGGCCGCAAAAGTCGGCTCGACCGGGCGCATATGGCGGCTCGAGCGGGCGGAAGTCGGCTCGCCAGACGCGAGTGCACCGCCAAGGGGCGCAAGTGGCCGTCGAGCGAGCGGAGAGTTGAGCGCGGAGTGCGTCGCGGCCAGGAGCACCCGTGTGCGCGATGTCGGTCCCGGTTGCTAGTCCCTCAAGCGGCCACGTCAACGAGGTCCCTGGCCTTGCCGGAGCCCTGGACTCGATCGCCAGTCGCGCAGAGAAACTTCACTTCTCGCCCGCTCGACCGGACATTCTCGCCCGCTCGACGGGTGGGTGTCAGTTGAGGGCGGACGCCTGCTTGTACTGCTTGAAG
>JAWWPH010000475.1:0-2882 GCA_033850875.1 Nocardioidaceae bacterium
GTCGGATCGCCCGTACAGTAATCCTTTCACACGTTCGGATGTTCACATCTGCTGCAGGTGCGACTACGATCACCCGCACACGGCGCGCGGGGCGGCGGGAGGCTGAGCAGATGACTCGGGGTAATCGCCCGGTGCGTGCTGACTATGACGCACTGCGCCTTGCCGTCGCCGTCCTCTTGCGCCCGGACATCATGCTCGCCACCGGTGCCTCGGTCGGAGACGCCGACGGCGGGCGCGAACGGGCCGTCCAGCCTCCCGAGGTCACGCTCGCGGCGAGCGATACGACGGACGGGCGGGGAAGCTCCCTGCGGCCACCCGGCGATCAGGCCGACGCGCTCCGGGTGTCGGCGCTCGTGGACCTGGCCCGGGGCGGCGACAGCGAGGCCTTCGGACAGCTGTACGACTTCTACCAGCCGTCGGTGTACCGGTTCGTGTTCTACCGGGTTGCGACGTCCCAGCTGGCCGAAGACCTCACGAGCGAGACGTTCTTCCGTGCGCTGCGTGCGATCAGCTCGTTCCAGTGGCAGGGCAAGGACTTCGGTGCCTGGCTGATGACGATCGCCCGCAACCTCGTCGTCGACCACTACAAGTCGGCTCGCAGTCGGCTCGAGACCTCGATGCCCTCGATCGGTGACCGCGAGGAGACGGGGGCCAATCCCGAGGAGCACGTGCTCCAGAGCCTCACCAACGAGCTGCTCAGGGAGAAGCTCGCGGAGCTGCCCGGAGACCAGCAGGAGTGCCTCGTGCTGCGTTTCCTGAACTCGTACTCGATCGCCGAGACCGCGAAGGTCCTCGGGAAGTCCGACGGGGCGGTCAAGCAGCTGCAGTTGCGAGCCGTCCGCAACCTCGCGCGCCTGATGCCCGAGGACCTGCGATGAGCGTCCGTTCACGTCGTCGCTGCTCCGACGGCATAACTTTTGGTCCGTCTGGGTCGTTTTGGTCCGTGAGAGCCAACCGCTCTCGACGCACCCGATCTGACATCACGGGGGACCCACGATGAGGTGGCCGCTACGCAGCCGTGCAGCGCAGCAGTTCGCTGCACGGCTCGAGGGACGCCAGGTCATGGGGAGCCTCGACGACGACACCGCCGCGCTGGTCTCTCTCGCGGAGCGCCTGAGCCGGGTCGAGCCGCCGGTCATGAGGCCGGTGTACGCCGCCGAGCTCCGCACCCGGTTGCTGACCGCGGCGCCCGAGCTGCTCGACTCCTCGGCCCCTGTCGACGCACGGACTGCGACGCCGCGACGCGGCTCGCGCCAGCTCCGCCTCCGCATCGCCGGCGCTACCGCGATCGTGGTCGCCACGGGAGTGGGGATGGGCTTCGCGAGCCAGGGCTCGCTGCCCGGCGATCCCCTGTACCCGGTCAAGCAGGGCATCGAGAAGGTCCAGGTGGCCACGGCCGGCTCGCTGCTCGACAAGGGCAACCAGCAGCTGGACCAGGCGAGCACCCGGCTCACCGAGGCGCAGGGGCTGGCCCAGCAGGGCTCGTCCGACCCCGACACGACGATCCAGATCAAGTCCGCCCTGTTCGACTTCAGCAACCAGGCTCACGACGGCACGGCGACGCTGTTGAAGGCCTACAGCGACGACCACGCCGAGCAGGCGATCGTCGACCTGCGGACGTTCACCGGCCGCTCCGTCGACACGCTCACCACGCTGCAGACCCAGGTGCCGCAGGCGGCGCTGAAGTCCGTCGGAACCGCCGCGTACCAGATGCAGGCAGACGACGCTGTGGCCGTCGAGGTCTGCTCGAGCTGCACCTCACAGCCGGCGCTCGTGCTCCCCTCGGCCCTGGCGGCGATCGTGCCGAGCTCAGCGGGGAGCGCCGTGCTGCCAGGCACCACCTCGCCCGTGACCCCGACGGTTGCGCCCACCGCCTCGTCCTCATCGACGGACTCGTCGGTGTCGGCCGACCCGACGGCGGCCGTACCGTCGTCGCTGCCCCCGAGCGTGGTCGTCCCACCGACCGCATCCGGAGCGACGTCCGGCATCCCGGAAGGGTCGTCGGCCCCGACTACCGCGGGCACCACCGCGCCGCCCCCGCCGGTGACGGTGCCGGACCCCAGCAGCAGTACGTCCGGGAACCCGACGACCGAGCCTCCGTCGTCTCCGCCGTCGAGCGACCCGAGCACCTCCATCCCGCCCTCGGACGTCAGCGAGCCGACGCAGCCCCCGGAGACGACCGAGCCGGTTGAGCCGCCCTCGAGCGGCCTCACGTCGGCACCGACGATCTCGGACTCGGCCTCACCCTCCAGCGCGCCCACCTTCTAGCCGAGCGGGCGCAAAAGTCCGCCCGAGCGGGCGCAAACGTCCGCCCGAGCGGGCGCAAAAGTCCGGCCCAGCGGGCGCAAACGTCCGGCCCGCTGCAGCCGACTTGCTGATCTACCGCTTCGTACTGCCCGTTCGGGCTGTCGCCGCGTCGGTCGAGGCGATCGCCTCTGAGGCGGGCAGCGCCTCTTGTTCCTGGATGCGGCGCCGCCCGAGCACCACGTAGCCCACGAAACCCACTGCCAGCGCCACGATCACGCCGAGGTTGGCGTACGCCCAGTCGCCACCCTTGCCACCGAGCCCGAAAGGCCCGAGCAGATAGCCCTGCCAGTCCAGCCACGAGGCGAGGGTGTTCGTGACCAGGCCCCACCCGAGCACGGTGGCGACCACGATCAGCGCTATCGGCATCCAGCGGACGTCACCGTACCGGCCGGAGGGCGCGAACAGGTCGATCTCCGCGTAGTCCTGGCGGCGCAGCATGACGTCGGCGACGAAGACGCCGCACCAGGCGGCGACCGGGACGCCCAGCGTGATGAGGAACCCCTCGAAGGGCCCGAGGAAGTCGCTGGCGAAGAAGACGACGTAGACCGTGCCGATCACCATGATGCAGGCGTCGA
>JAWWPH010000218.1:0-3308 GCA_033850875.1 Nocardioidaceae bacterium
GGGCCCAAACGTCGCGTCGAGCGGGCCCAAACGTCGCGTCGAGCGGGCGCAGACGTCGCGTCGAGCGGGCCCAAAGGTCGCCTCGAGCGGGCCTCGAGCGGGCGCTAAGGTTCCCCCCCGAGTGGGCGCAAAGGTCGTCCCGAGCGGGCGCACATGTCGCCTCGAGCGGGCGCACATGCCGCCTCGAGCGGACTAGCCGGGCGGGGCCGTGTCGACGACGCGAACGTCGACGGATCGCACCTGCTCGACCGCCCGGTCGAGGACGGACCGCGTCGGGTCGGGGAGTCCCGCCAGCTCCCGTCGCGGCACACGCCGCAGGGCCCTCAGCTCGGGTAGCTCCAGGACGGACTCGACGGCCGCTCTGTCTCCTCCCGTCACGAGCAGGTCGAGGGCTTGCGCGTGGGAGCCGAGCAGAGCCTGTACGTGACCCCCGGCCGCTTCGAACGCCATGCGCGCCTGGTTGTCGCGTCGGCGCGCGAACCGCTGCTGCGACCAGCCGCCGGCCTTCGTACGTCCCTGGACGTGGCGACGGCCGACCTTGGCCTCGGCCACCGACGCGCCGACCAGCCGGGCGACGGCGAAGCCGCCGCGTCGTACCAGCACGATCCCGATCCGCCAGTCCCGACCGAGGTGGTCCACGAGACCCGACGAAGTGACGACTCGCAGCGGCGCCAGGGGTACGTCGAAGCCCGCCGAAGAGCCGTCGGGGCTGCCAGCCGAGACGACCGTAGACGTGAACACCCACTCCGTGCCCGGGTGGCGGGCGTCGTACCGCTCCATCCAGCCGGGCAGCCTTCGCCACGGTACCGACACCGTACGTACCGGCGGACGGTCGGGCACATGGTCCTCCGGCTGTCGGGAGCTGACCGCTCTTCATGCTCAGTATGCCCGCCGGGTGCGTCGACGGCGGCGGCTCGGCCGAGCACCCGACGATGGTCTTGCGGGTGCGGGTGATGGTGTCTAGCGTCATTCCCGCCCAGGGTGGCGAGGACCGGCCCGGGCTGGCAGAACGGCCGTTCGCAAGGGTGAGGAGAGACGATGTCAGCAACTGGGTCCCGCGGCACCCGTACCCGGCTCACTCCCGACCAGCGCAACTCGTTCATCGCCGCCGAACTCGGGTGGACGATGGATGCCTTTGACTACTTCATCGTGGTCCTGGTGTACGCCGACATCGCGACGGACTTCGGGACGAGCAAGGAGAAGGTCGCCTTTCTGACCACCGCGACGCTGCTGATGCGTCCTGTGGGTGCGCTGATCTTCGGGCTGTGGGCGGACCGCATCGGGCGCCGGATTCCGCTGATGGTCGACGTCTGCTTCTACGCGATCGTCGGCTTCCTGTGTGCGTTCGCGCCGAACCTCACGGTGCTGATCGTCCTGCGGATGCTCTACGGGATCGGGATGGGCGGCGAGTGGGGCCTCGGCGCCGCGCTGGCGATGGAGAAGATCCCGGTCGAGCGGCGCGGGTTCTTCTCCGGTCTGCTGCAGGAGGGCTACTCGTTCGGGTACCTGCTCGCGGCGCTCGCTTTCCTGCTCGTCAACACCGAGCTCGGGCTGTCGTGGCGGTGGCTGTTCGGGCTGAGCATCATCCCGGCATTCATCAGCCTCCTCGTGCGGACGCGCGTTCAGGAGTCGGAGGTGTGGGAGGCGGCCCAGGAGAAGCTGCACGTGACCAACACCCACCTGCGGGACATCTTGATGAACGGAGCGATCCTGCGGCGCTTCGTGTACCTGATCCTGCTGATGACGGCCTTCAACTGGATGAGCCACGGGACGCAGGACGTCTACCCGACGTTCCTCAAGGCCACCACCGACGGAGGTCCCGGGCTGTCGGAGTCGACGGCCACCTGGATCGCCGTGATCTACAACGTGGGCGCGATCATGGGCGGCCTGACCTTCGGCACGCTGTCGGAGCGCTTCGGTCGCCGCTACACGATCGCCTTCTGCGCGATCCTGGGACTGCCGATCGTGCCGTTGTTCGCGTACTCGAGCACCGCTGCGACCCTGTGCCTCGGCGCGTTCCTCATGCAGGTAGTGGTTCAAGGAGCGTGGGGTGTCATCCCGGCCCATCTGACGGAGATGTCTCCGGACGCGATCCGCGGCTTCTACCCCGGTGTCACGTACCAGTTGGGGAACCTGCTTGCCGCCCTCAACCTGCCGATTCAGGAGAGCCTGGCGTCGAAGCACGGGTACCCGTTCGCGCTTGCTGCGACGATCGTCCCGGTACTGGTCGCGGTGGCCTTCCTCGTACTCATCGGCAAGGAGGCCAAGGGTGTCGAGTTCGGGCGGGGCGACACGATCTCGGAGCCCGTCACGGCGCGCTGACCGCAAGCGGATCACAGGCGCGGCCCGGGATCTGGTGGAGGCTCGTACAGCCTCCTCTGCACGCTGTGCACAACCGGATCTCGGGCGGCGAACTGTCGGCGCTCAGGTCTAGTTTCTCGTTATGCGGATGAGATTCGAGGAGCTACTGGTCGCCGGAGGCGGTGGCGCCACGCCGTTCGTCGACGGGTCGGTCGCTCAGCTGGAGGAGATGGTGGAGGCGCTGGGTCGGCTGGCGTCGGCACCGGTTGAGCAGCACGTCGATGACGCGGTGCGGGTCGAGCGGATCGCGGCGCTGGAGCGGCTGTCGGGGGCCGTAGTAGCGGCGCAGGCGGGCCAGATTGCGGCGTTCGCGGACTCGCAGGAGGCGGAGCAGCGCCGGGCGGGGGTGCCGGCGCGGCGGGTCGGCGTGGGAGTCGCGGAGCAGGTCGGCTTTGCCTGCAAAGTGTCACCGGTGACCGCGGCGTGCCGGGTCGGGTTCGCTCGCACCCTCACCGCCGACCTGCCGCACACGTTCGGGTTGCTGACCCGTGGACAGATCAGCGGCTGGGTCGCCACCGTGATGGTCCGAGAGACCCGCGACCTGACCGGACCCGACCGGCGACTCGTCGACCAGCGGCTCGCCGGTGCCCTGGCGGCGTTGAGTCCACGGCAGGTTGAGGCGGCGGCGCGGCGTGCCGCGATCGGGGTGGATCCTGCCTCGGCGGTGCGGCGGGGCCGGACCGCCCGGAGCGACCGGCGGGTGCCGATCCGCCCCGCCCCGGAGACGATGGCGCTCCTAACCGGGTTCGTGCCGGTCGAGCAAGGGGTCGCCGCGTGGGCAGCCCTGGACCGCGACGCCCGCACCCGCCGCGCCAACGGAGACCTCCGCAGCCTGAGCCAGCTCCGGGCCGACACGTTCATCGAACGCCTCACCGGACAGGCCACCGCTCCCGCCGTCCCCGTCGAGATCGGCCTCACCGTCCCTCTCGACGCCCTCCTCGACGACG
>JAWWPH010000489.1:0-3481 GCA_033850875.1 Nocardioidaceae bacterium
GTCGGCCCGCTCGAGGCCGGTCGAGGACCCGTACTATCCCGGCACCAGCAACCCGGAGTTCGACGCCCTGCACTACCTGCTCCGGCTCGACTGGAACGGGACGCGGCTGAAGGGACGTACCACCGTCGTGTTCCGAGCCGCGGCCACCACCCGGCAGGTCAGGCTCGACCTCTCCCACGCGCTGAGGGCCGGGAGCGTCCGCCTCGACGGCCGCAGCATCGGGTACAGCCAGTCCGGCGACGCGATCGTGATGAGGACGGGACGTCTGCGCGAGAACACCCGGCATGTCGTGACCATCGCCTATTCCGGCGTGCCGCACTCGACTCCTGCGCCCAGCCGGCGAAGCGACCTGGCGGAGGGTCTCGGCTGGAACGTCGACCGGCATGGCTCGGTCTACACCTTCCAGGAGCCGTACGGTGCCTTCACGTGGTACCCGGTCAACGACGAGCCGTCCGACAAGGCGCTGTACGACGCCGTGATCTCGACGCACGGCCGCGACGTGGCCGTCTTCAACGGCGACCTCGTCTCGAGGTCGCGTCACGGCGGCACCACCGTCAGCCGGTGGCACCTGGACGCGCCTGCCGCCGCGTACCTGACGACCCTCGCGATCGGGCCGTACTCACGATCGGTCGTCACCACAGGCAGCGGCATGGACATCGCGTACTGGGTGCTGCCGCGCGACCGGTCGGCCCTGCGGATCCTGGAGACCGAGGGCAGCAACGCCTTCGACTGGCTCGTCGCGCATGCCGGCCCCTACCCGTTCGACTCCCTGGGCGTCGTGGTGGTCGACGGCGACAGCGCCATGGAGACACAGACGATGATCACCTTCGGCCGGACCGAGCTGAGCCGGCCCGACTCGGTCCTCGAGCACGAGATGGCGCACCAGTGGTTCGGGGACAGCCTGACGCCGAGGACGTGGCCGGACCTGTGGCTCAACGAGGGGTGGGCTATGTACATGGAGCAGTGGTTCGAGAGCAGCACCCACCGGCAGCCGTACGCCGGGGGTGTCTCGCACTGGCGGAGCCTCGACCAGCAGTCCCGCAACCGGTCGGGCCCGCCGGCCCGATACGACCCCCAGACCTTCGGTGACCTCAACGTGTACCTCGGCCCGGCGATGATGCTCGACGCCATCCGCATCCGGATCGGTGACACTGCCTTCGACCGGTTGGTGAGGGCCTGGGCGAGACAGCACGCGTACTCGACCGTGAGCCGCGCCCTGTTCACGAGGTGGTTGCACGCGGACACCGGCCGGCAGTTCGGCCCGCTGCTGCACGCCTGGCTGGACTCGGCTCGCACGCCCCGCCTGCCTCGATGAGCCCATGACGCCCGGACCGCCCCCCGTGGTCGCGCTCGTCGGCCCGACCGCCGCCGGCAAGAGCGACCTCGCCGTCGACCTCGCGCTGTCCCTCGGTGCCGAGGTGGTCAGCGCCGACTCCATGCAGATCTACCGCGGCATGGACATCGGCACGGCGAAGCTGCCCGTCGCAAGTCGGCGCGGTGTGGCCCATCACCTGCTGGACCTTCTCGACGTCGGCGAGCCCGTGACGGTGGCCGAGTTCCAGGGCTGGGCACGAGAGGCGGTGTCGGACTGTCGGCAGCGGGGCGTCGTGCCGGTCGTGGTCGGCGGCTCGGCGCTCTACCTGCGTGCCGTGCTCGACGAGTTCCACTTCCCCGGCACCGACGCCGACGTGCGGGCCCGACTCGAGGCGGAGCTAGCAGTGTCCGGGGCCGCCGACCTGCACCGCCGCCTGCTGGCGCTGGACCCGGTGGCCGGCTCGGCGATCCTGCCGGGCAACGGCCGGCGGATCGTCCGTGCCCTGGAGGTGATGGAGCTGACGGGTGAGCCGTTCCGCGCCAGCCTGCCCGAGTACGTCTACGCGTTCTCGCCTGTCGTCCAGATCGGGCTCGACGTGCCCAGGGACGTACTCGACGTCCGGATCGAACAGCGGGTCGCACGGATGTGGTCAGCCGGCTTCGTCGACGAGGTCCGCCGGCTCGAGCGCGACGGCCTGAGGGAGGGGCGCACCGCCAGCCGGGCGCTCGGGTACCGCCAGGTGCTGGGCTTCCTCGCGGGCGAGACCGACGAGCAGACCGCGCGGGCAGAGACGGTGCGGCTCACGCGCCGGTTCGCGCGGCGCCAGCTCACCTGGTTCAGGCGCGACCCCCGGATTCGCTGGCTGCCGTACGACGACCCGGAACTGCTCGAGCACGCGGTCGACGCCGTACGCTCGCTCATGTGAGCTTCGCCTTCCTCAAGGGTCACGGCACACGCAACGACTTCATCGTGCTGCCCGACCTCGACGGGTCCGTCCACGGCGAGCTCAGCTCGTCGGTGGTCGCGGCTCTGTGCGACCGACGCGCCGGGCTGGGAGCCGACGGGGTGCTGCGGGTGCTCGCGTCGACCGGCAGCGCCCCCTGGTTCATGGACTACCGCAACGCGGACGGCTCGCTGTCGGAGATGTGCGGGAACGGGGTGCGCGTGTTCGCGCGCTACCTCGAGGCGTCCGGCCTCGTCGACCGGTCGGAGCCGCTGCGCGTCGACACGCGGGGCGGCGTCAAGCGGGTGACCTTCTGCGACGACGGCGAGATCAGCGTCGAGATGGGCACCCCGATGGCCCTGCAGGAGACCTTCGTGTCGTCCGCGGGCGTCGAGTACCCGGCCAGGGCAGTCGACGTCGGTAACCCGCACGCCGTGGTCCGGGTCGCGTCGCTGGAGGACCTTGGCGGGCTCCCCGAGCCGCCGCTGTACAGCACCGAGCACTTCCCCCACGGTGTCAACGTGGAGTTCGTCGAGGTGCGCGGCGACGACCGTCTCGCGATGCGTGTGTACGAGCGCGGGGTGGGCGAGACCGCCTCGTGCGGCACGGGGGCCGTCGCCGCAGCCGTGGCTGTACGCACCCAGCTGGGCTACCAGGGTGCAGCCTCCTACGCGGTCGACGTGCGAGGAGGGCGGCTGACGGTGACGATCGACGGCGAGGGGTGTGCGCACCTCAAGGGCCCGGCGGTTCTGGTCGCCGACGGCACCTGGACGGGCTGAGGCGGGGCGTCCCGACAGCGCCGAGTGCGCGGAAGCAGCGCGCGCGCAGAACGGCGCTGGGCCGTCGACGCGGCCTTCGGCAATTGGGTCGAGCCCACGGGTGTGCCCGACGTACAGTTGTCGCACGATGACAGTGGACACCTCCGGATACGCCGAAGACCTCCCCGAGAGCGGGTCGCTCGACTCGTCGAAGATCGAGCTGGGCGCGGACTACTTCGACGAGACTGCCGGTCCTGATGACGACCGCGCGACCGACTGGGGCGCCGACGGTGAGGACCGTTTCGGGGTCGGCGGTTACGAGCTCGAGGAGCGGCACGCCCTTCGTCGCGTGAGCGGGCTGTCGACCGAGCTCGACGACGTCAGCGAGGTCGAGTACCGCAGGCTGCGACTGGAGCGTGTCGTGCTGGTCGGGGTCTGGACCGAGGGGACGGCGGCCGACGCCGA
>JAWWPH010000523.1:0-4992 GCA_033850875.1 Nocardioidaceae bacterium
GAACGCCTCACCCCTGTACACCTCCACGTCGATGCCCTTCACGGCCTCGAAGGAGCCGTAGGACTTGCGCAGCCCTCGTGCCGACACCATCGGCGACGCGGATCGTGACCGGGCGGGCGAGGAGGAGATCTGGTCGGCGGCGGACTCTCGGGGCACGGGAAGAATCTAGCCAGCGCTGCCGACAGAGGCTGCGCGCGCTCCCGGGCCGTGAAACTGTCGGTGGCATCGGACAGGATGGCGGCATGAGTGACACACCCCGGTCGGCTTCTGTTTGGTCATGGTCGGCGAAGCTCGGCTTCTCCCCCATCACCAGGGCGTGGTTCGACGGCGCCTTCGCCGCGCCGACGCCCAGCCAGGTCGGGGCGTGGGAGGCTATCTCGGCCGGTCGCAACGCCCTGGTCGTCGCCCCGACCGGCTCCGGCAAGACACTCGCCGCGTTCCTGTGGGCGCTGGACCGGCTCGCGACGACTCCGCGTCCCGAGGCGGTGCAGCACCGCTGCCGCGTGCTCTACGTGTCGCCGCTCAAGGCGCTGGCGGTCGACGTGGAGCGCAACCTCCGGGCGCCCCTGGCCGGGATGCAGCAGACCGCGTCGCGGCTGGGCCTGCCCATGCCCGAGATCGCGGTCGGTCTGCGCTCCGGCGACACGAGCGCAGCCGACCGACGGCGGCTGGTCGCGACGCCCCCTGACGTCTTGATCACGACGCCGGAGTCCCTGTTCCTGATGCTGACGTCGCAGGCACGGGAGTCGCTTCGCTGCATCGACACGGTCATCGTCGACGAGGTCCATGCCGTTGCCGGCACCAAACGCGGAGCACACCTGGCTCTGTCACTGGAGCGGCTCGACGAGCTCCTCGACTCCCCGGCGCAGCGCATCGGACTGTCGGCGACGGTCCGGCCGATCGACGAGGTTGCGCGTTTCCTCGGCGGCTCCCAGGTCGTCGAGGTCGTGGCCCCCGCCGCCACGAAGCAGTGGGACCTCGAGGTGGTCGTGCCGGTCGAGGACATGACCGAGCTCGGCACGGTGAGCGACGACTTCGAGGGCCCGGCCGCCGGGAACGCGCCTCGCGCCTCGATCTGGCCGCACGTCGAGGAGCGCATCGTCGACCTCGTCGAGCAGCAGCGCTCGACCATCGTGTTCGCGAACTCCCGTCGATTGGCCGAGCGGCTCACCGCCCGTCTCAACGAGATCGCCACTGAGCGTCGCGGTGACGACCTTCCCGACGTCGGGCAGCCGGCCCAGATCATGGCGCAGAGCGGCGCAGCAGCAGGGGCGGGAGCCGTCATCGCCAAGGCGCATCACGGCTCGGTCAGCAAGGAGCAGCGCGCGCTGATCGAGGACGACCTCAAGGCGGGTCGGCTGCCCTGCGTGGTTGCCACTTCGAGCCTCGAGCTGGGCATCGACATGGGCGCGGTCGACCTCGTCATCCAGGTGGAGTCACCACCGTCGGTGGCGAGCGGGCTGCAACGCGTCGGACGCGCCGGCCACTCCGTCGGCGAGGTCTCGCACGGCGTGGTGTTCCCCAAGCACCGCGCCGACCTCGTACAGACGGCGGTGACGGTGGAACGGATGCGCGCCGGCCAGATCGAGGCCCTGAAGGTCCCGACCAACCCCCTCGACGTGCTGGCCCAGCAGATCGTGGCGTGCACAGCGCTGGAGGCCTGGGACACCGACGCGCTCTACGCACTCGTACGCCGGGCGGCCTCGTTCGCCACCCTGCCGCGCTCGGCGTACGACGCCACGCTCGACCTGCTCGCCGGCAGGTACCCGTCCGACGAGTTCGCAGAGCTCCGCCCCCGGCTCGTCTGGGACCGCGTCGCCAACACGGTCACCGGCCGGCCGGGAGCTCAGCGGCTCGCCGTCACCTCCGGTGGCACGATCCCCGACCGCGGGCTGTTCGGCGTCTTCCTCGTCGGCGAGAAGGCGTCGCGAGTCGGAGAGCTCGACGAGGAGATGGTGTACGAGTCGCGGGTCGGCGACATCTTCGCGCTCGGAGCCTCCAGCTGGCGCATCGAGGACATCACGCACGACCGCGTGCTCGTCTCGCCCGCTCCGGGACAGCCCGGTCGGCTGCCCTTCTGGAAGGGTGACTCCCTCGGCCGGCCGGCTGAGCTCGGAGCCGCAGTCGGTGCGTTCGTCCGGGAGCTCGCCCGCCTGGACGAGCCGGCGGCGGTTCAGCGGGCGGCGGCGGCGGGGCTCGACACGTTCGCGGCGTCCAACCTGGTGTCCTTCGTGGCCGAGCAGCTCCGCGACACCGGCTACGTGCCGCACGACCGCCAACTCCTCGTCGAGCGCTGCCGAGACGAGCTCGGCGACTGGCGGCTGATCGTCCACTCGCCCTACGGCGCGGCGGTCCACGGCCCCTGGGCGCTGGCGATCGGTGCGCGCCTGCGCGAGCGGTTCGGGATCGACGCCCAGGCGATGGCCGGCGACGACGGGATGGTGATCCGCATCCCCGAGACCGATGCCGAGCCGCCCGACGCGGCGCTGGTGCTCTTCGAGCCCGACGAGATCGACGACCTGGTGACGACGGAGGTGGGTGGTTCGGCGCTGTTCGCCTCGAGGTTCCGCGAGTGTGCCGCCAGAGCGCTACTGCTCCCCCGGCGCAATCCCGGCAAGCGCTCGCCGCTGTGGCAGCAACGCCAGCGCTCCGCCGCCCTGCTTGAGGTCGCCAGCAAGTACGGCTCCTTCCCGATCGTCCTGGAAGCGGTACGGGAATGTCTCCAGGACGTCTACGACGTGCCTGCGCTCGTCGAGCTCATGCGTGACATCGAGACGCGCCGCATCCGCGTGGTCGAGGTGCAGACGGCGACCCCGAGCGCCTTCGCTCGCTCACTGCTGTTCGGCTACGTCGCCGCCTTCGTCTACGAGGGGGACTCGCCGCTGGCCGAGCGGAAGGCGGCCGCCCTGGCCCTCGACCCGGCGCTGCTGGGCGAGCTGCTCGGGCGCACCGAGCTGCGCGACCTGCTCGATCCCGACGTCGTCGACGACACCGAGCTGCAGCTGCAGCGCCTCAGTCCCGACCGCCTCTCGCGCGACGCCGAGGGTCTCGCAGACCTCGTCCGACTGCTCGGCCCACTCGACGACGCCGAGATCCGGCAGCGCTCGCTGCCCGGCTCCGACGTCGCCGGGTGGATCGACCAGCTGCAGACGGCTCGTCGCCTGGTGACGGTACGGATCGCCGGCTCGGAGTACTACGCGGCCGTCGAAGACGTCGGGCGCCTGCGTGACGCGCTCGGCGTGCCGGTGCCCATCGGCGTCCCCGACGCCTTCACCGAGCCGGTGACGGACCCGCTGGGCGACCTGCTGGCGCGCTACGCCCGCACTCACGGCCCGTTCACCACCGCTGACGTGGCCGGCCGGTTCGGGCTCGGTACCGCGATCGCCCACGACGCCCTGAAGCGGCTCCTTGCCCAAGGCCGGGTCGCCGAGGGCGAGTTCCGGCCGGGGGCACGCGGCACCGAATGGTGCGACGCGGAGGTGCTGCGCCGGCTCCGGAGGCGATCGCTGGCCGCGGCCCGCAAGGAGGTCGAGCCCGTGCCCCCGTCGGCGCTCGGACGTTTCCTGCCCCAGTGGCAGAACGTCGGCAGCAAGCTCCGAGGCGCCGACGGTGTGCTGGCTGTCGTCGAGCAACTCGCCGGCTGCGCCGTGCCTGCCTCCGCGCTCGAGCCGTTCGTCCTCGGCAGCCGGGTCGTCGGATACTCCCCTTCGATGCTCGACGAGCTGACCTCGGCGGGCGAGGTGATCTGGGCGGGCGCCGGGGCGCTGCCGGGTACCGACGGCTGGGTGTCGCTTCACACCGCGGACACGGCGGCGTTGACGCTGCCCGACGTCGGCGACGTCGAGCTGTCGGAGCTGCACGACGACCTGCTCCGGGTGCTGTCGGGCGGTGGCGGCTACTTCTTCCGGCAGCTCTCCGACGCGGTGTCGTCGACGAACGACGAGCAGCTGACGTCGGCGCTGTGGGACCTGGTCTGGGCCGGCCACGTGACCAACGACACGATCGCGCCGCTGCGGGCGCACCTGTACGGCCGTGGCACCCACCGCCCGCGACCGGGTGCGCCGCGGGCGCGGCTCGGGGCGCGGGCGGCTCCCCTGCGGGGCGGGATGCGGCGGCCGGCCATGCCGGCGCGGACCGGACCGCCGAGCACGGCTGGGCGCTGGTCGCTGACACCTCCGCGCGACGACGATCCCACCCGGCGCGCTCAT
Organism: Nocardioidaceae bacterium; assembly: GCA_033850875.1. Lineage (GTDB taxonomy): Bacteria > Actinomycetota > Actinomycetes > Propionibacteriales > Nocardioidaceae > DASQEH01. The sequence goes on from JAWWPH010000523.1 coordinate 4,209, forward strand.
GCGGCCGCGGAAGGGCTCTTGGAGCGGCACGGCGTGGTCACCCGCGGAGCCGTGCTCAGCGAGCACACCCCCGGCGGGTTCGCCGCGGTGTACCGGGTGCTGTCGGCGTTCGAGGAGGCCGGCCGCTGTCGACGCGGGTACTTCGTGGACAAGCTGGGTGCCGCCCAGTTCGGCGTGACGGGCGCTGTCGACCGGCTCCGTTCCGTCGCCTCGGACGCCGAGGGGGCGGGGCGGCAGGGGCGGCAGACGCTGGTCCTCGCAGCGACCGACCCGGCGAACCCCTTCGGCGCAGCGTTGCCATGGCCCGACCGAGCCGTCGACGCCGCCAGCGCGGGGCATCGGCCCGGACGCAAGGCGGGGGCGATCGTCGTGATGGTCGACGGAGCGCTGGCCCTGTACGTCGAACGCGGCGGTCGGACTCTGCTCAGCTTCACCCAGGAGCGCGACGAGGTCCAGCCTGCCGTCGACGCGCTGGCCCTCGCAGTGCGCGACGGCGCCCTCGGTAAGCTCACGGTCGAGCGCGCCGACGGCGAGCACATCCTCGGCTCGCCGCTGTCGGCCGCGCTCGAAGCGGCCGGGTTCTATGCGACACCTCGTGGTCTACGGTTGCGTCGCTGACCGCGTCGGCTGCCCGGCGGTGAGCGCGCTCTACGGTTGCGTCGCTGACCGCGTCGCCTGCCCGGCGGCGGGCGGCGGATCGCGTGAGGAGGATCGATGCCCGAGGGCGACACCGTCTGGTTGACGGCCCGGCGGCTCGACGAGGCGCTGAGCGGCTCGGCGCTGA
>JAWWPH010000230.1:0-4525 GCA_033850875.1 Nocardioidaceae bacterium
ATTTGTACCCACTTGACCCGGCATTTGCGCCCGGTCGAGCGGACATTCGTGCCCGCTCGACCCTGCATTTGTACCCACTCGACCCTGCATTTGCGCCCGGTCGACCGGACATTCGTGCCCACTGGACCCTGCATTTGCGCCCGGTCGAGCGGACATTCGTGCCCACTGGACCCTGCATTTGCACCCACTGGACCCTGCATTTGTACCCACTCGAGCCTGCATTTGCGCCCACTCGACCCTGCATTTGTAACCACTCAATGGGGGGGCGGGCATTGACCACAGCCCATAGAGGACATAGCGTCGGCGCAGGCGACCACGCCTTTAGGGAGTGTGCTGTGAAGCATCCAGGTCTGGTCCTCGCCGCTGCCACGGGCGTCATCTTCGCAATGTCGGGCTCGGCATCGCCCGGTGCGTTGAGCGCTGCTCCGCCAGGAAACGCAACCACCGCGGCCCGGCCTCATTGCTTCGGCAAGGTCGCCACCATCGTCGGCACGAGGGGCGCAGACAGAATCTCCGGAACGCCCGGCGCCGACGTGATCGCAGGAAACGGCGGCCGCGACCAGATCTTCGGCCGGGGCGGTGCAGACCTTATCTGCGACCGGAACCCCGAAGCCGCGAGGCTGCACGGCGGGTCGGGAGACGACCGAATCCTCGGGTCAGGTGCGATGGCCGGCGGACCCGGCGACGACTTGCTCACGAGCCCGCGGCGTGTGTCGCTCCCGGCCTTTCGCGGCGGCAGCGGCGACGACGTGTTGCGGTCGCGGGCCGGGTTCGCCGCCTTCTTCTTTCCCGGCCCCGGCGACGACGTCGTCAAGGGTCGGCCGAGCGCGAAGTTCAACATTCTCGAGCTCACGCACGCCAGGCGCGGCTCGGTGGTGGATCTTCGCAGCGGTACGGCCGACGGCCCGGGCCACGACACGTTGAGCGCCATCAATGCCGTGTACGGGTCGAAGTTCAACGACGTGTTCCGCGGCGACGGCCACAGCAACCTGCTCTTCGGGCGTGCGGGCAACGACGTGATCGTCGGGCGCGGAGACGGCGACGCTGCCATCGGCGGACCCGGAGATGACGACCTCAACGGCGGACCCGGTCGCGACAACCTGCAGGGGCAGGCAGGGAGCGACGTCCTCCGTGGCCGCAGCGGCAATGACACCCTGATCGAGGTCGGGCCCGATGCCAACCTCGTGCTCGCCGGGCCTGGCCGCGACAGATGCTACGGGAGCTACCGTGTGCCACCGAGCGTCGAACGGAGCTGTGAGCTGCACAAGCCCGCGCCGCTGGTCGTGTCCCGCCCGATGTCTCGGTCCGCGCTCCTCCAGCTGTACCGCAGCACGCGCTGACAGCGGCGCGGGCCGGCGCCGCTACCGAGAGCCGCCGACGTCAGTAGCCGGCGGGCTTCGCCCCGACGTCGAGCCACACATGGAACAGATGGCGCAGCCCCCGCCCCGACACCCGCTCGGCCAGCGACTCGAAGTCGGCCGTCGTGGCGTTGCCGTACGCGTGCAGGGCCGGCCAACGCTTCAGCAGCCTGAAGAAGTCGTGACTCCCGATCCGCATCCGCAGCGCCTGCAGCGCCATCGCTCCGCGGGTGTAGACGGCATCGCCGAACAGGTTCGCAGGGTCGCCGGGCCGCGTCACCGGGATGTCCCAGAACGGGTCGGACCGACCGTGCTCCCGGTACAGCCGCATGAAGACTCGGTGCGGGTAGCCGGGGTCGCTGCGTGCCTTCCAGAGCAGTTCGGCGTACGTCGCGAAGCCCTCGTTGAGCCAGATGTCGCTCCAGTCCCTCGGGGTCACGGAGTCGCCGTACCACTGGTGCGCCAGCTCGTGGACGAGCGTCGCGGTGTCGGGTACGAAGTCGAACACCGGCCGCGTCTGCACCTCCAGGGCGTAGTCGACGGGCACGTTGTCGACCACGATCCCGGCCGATGAGAAGGGGTACGGCCCGAACAGTCGCTGCCAGTACGAGAGCACCCTGGACACCCGCAGCGAGGCCGACCGGCCGCCGAGGCTCGGGTCGAGGTACGACACGACCGGTACGCCGTTCGCAGTGCGGCCCCTGACGACCTGGTACGTGCCGATGGACACGCTCGCGAGGTACGTCGCCATCGGGTGGCTCTCGTGCCAGGTCCAGGTGGCGGTCGTGCCGTGCGCGACCCGGCTGCGCAGGTGACCGTTGGACTCGACCGTCAGCGCCCTGGGCGCCGTGGCCGAGATCGTGTAGGTCGCCTTGTCCCTGAGCGTGTCGTTGTCCGGGAACCACGTCATGGCGCCGATCGGCTCGGAGAGGACGGTGGCGCCGTCACTCGTCGCGATCCAGCCGTCCTTCGACCCGTCGGGGTCGAGCAGGTAGTGAGGCGTACCGCCGTACCGGACCACCGTGGTGAACCGGCTCCCGTCACGGATCGGTACGGCCGGCGCGACCGTGAGCTCGGTACCGCTCCGCCGGAACGACGCGGCACGACCGTCGACCTCGACGGAGCGCACGCGCAGGCCGTCGAGGTCGAGGTTGAACGCTGAGAGGGACTTGCCCGCGCGGGCCCGGATCGCTGTCCGCGCGGTGATGTGCCCGGACGGGTGCCAGGTCAAGGCGATGCCGTAGTGCGCGACGTCGTAGCCCCCGTTGCCCTGGTGTGGGAACAGCGAGTCTCCCGAGTTCGGAGAGCCCGGCGTCGGCCTCGTGGCGAGGCTCGGCGCCGACCGGTCATCGCGGCTGAGGGTCGGCGTGGCGCCGGCGGGTACGGCGAGGCCGATGATGACGGCTCCAACAGCGGCGGTGGTCACGAGATGTCGCGGGTGTCGGGTCAGCATGTGGTTCCCCCCAGGGCGCGCTGGGCGCCGTTCGTCTCGATCTTCGCACGTCTTTGCCAGACACCCCTGCCTGAACGTGCCAACGCGGGCCGCTATGACATAGGTTCAGCCGCGTGAGGGTCGCGATTGTGGCGGAGACGTGGGAGGCCGAGGCGCGTGTCGCGATGGTGCCGGGACTCGTCTTCGGCCTGACGTCGCTCGGGTACGACGTGGCGGTCGAGCCGGGCGCCGGGCGGGCGGCCCTGCATGCCGACGACGAGTACACGGAGGCCGGCGCCGAGGTCGACCCCGGGGCATTGTCGGACGCCGGGATGGTGCTGTCGGTCCAACCGCTCACCAGCCGGCAGCTTCGCCAGCTCGCTCCCGGCACGGCCACGTTCTCGTTCCTCCCGCTGCTGTCGGCCGGCGATGCGGTGGTGGAGCGGCGCGACCTGCACATCACGTCGTTCGCGATGGAGCTGGTTCCACGCATCTCCCGGGCGCAGTCGATGGACGCGCTCAGCTCTCAGGCGCTGGTCTCCGGCTACCGCGGGGCCATCGTCGCCGCGCAACGGCTGCGCCGGTTCTTCCCGCTCAACATGACGGCTGCGGGAACCGTCCCACCGGCCGAGGTGGTCGTACTCGGCGCGGGCGTCGCCGGTCTGCAGGCCATCGCCACGGCCAAGCGGCTCGGGGCGGTCGTCAAGGCGTACGACGTGCGCGCGGCTGCGGCCGAGGAGATCCGCTCGATGGGGGCCGTGGCCATCGAGCTCGAGCTCGAGACGCTGGAGGGAGCCGGCGGGTACGCGCGGGAGATGACGGAGGACCGGGCGGCCCGGCAGCGAGAGCTCCTCACCCCCTACATAGCGGCCGCGGACGCCCTCATCACGACAGCGGCGGTGCCGGGTCGCGTCGCCCCGACACTGGTGACGACGGAGATGGTGGAGCAGATGAAGCCCGGCTCCGTCGTCGTCGACCTCGCCGCCGAGTCCGGTGGGAACGTCGAGGGCACGGTGGCCGGCAGCGTCGTCACGATCGGCGCCGCGCAGGTGTGGGGAGCGCTCAACGTACCCAGCCAGATGCCCGGCCCTGCGAGCCGGCTGTACGCGCAGAACCTCCTCAACATCGTGACGTTGATGACCGGCGACGACGGGTTCGCGCCCGACTTCGACGACGAGATCGTCCGGGGGACCTGCGTGACCCATGCCGGCGCGATCACCCACGAGCCGACCCGTAAGCAGCTGGAGGATCCCGATGAGTGAACCGGTCGTCTGGCTCACGATCTTCGTGTTGAGCGTCTTCGTCGGCATCGAGGTGATCTCGAAGGTGTCGTCGACGCTCCACACGCCGCTGATGTCGGGAGCGAACGCGATCCACGGCGTCATCCTGCTCGGTGCCGTACTCGTCACGGGGAGCACGGACTCGAACGTCGCTCTCGGGGTCGGGCTGGTGGCCATCGTGCTGGCCACGGTCAACATGGTCGGTGGGTTCGTCGTCACGGACCGGATGCTGCAGATGTTCACGGGCCGCCGGCGCCAGGAGCCGCCTCGATGACTCCGACCTGGGCGCAGCTCGCCTATCTGGCGGCCGCGGTCTGCTTCATCGTGGCGCTGAAGGGGCTCTCGTCCCCGCGTACCGCCCGCAACGGCAACCTGGTGGGCGCGTTCGGTGCCGTACTGGCCTGTGGCACGGTCTTCTTCGCCGAGGACCTGCACCACGTCGTCGCGATCGTCAT
>JAWWPH010000023.1:0-3968 GCA_033850875.1 Nocardioidaceae bacterium
GAGATCCGCGGCTCGCGCCAGTGCGGAGGAGGAGAACGGGTCGTCTCCGCCCGACCCTGAAGCCGGCGCCGACGACTCCAGGTCATCGGCTGCGGCGGCAACCAGGCGTCCCCGTCGCTCCGGCGCCGCCCTCGGAGGTGCGGCCGACTCCACTGCCGAAGACGCCGGGGAGAGCGCTGGGCTCGAGCTGGAGGTCTCCGCCTGGCGTGCGTCGCTGCCGCAGCCGTCCGAACTCGCCGGCTACGAGGCCGCCTTGCCGGGCGCAAGCGAACGCATCTTGGCGATGGTGGAGAAGTCCCATGCAGCACAGACGAAGGCTGCGGCTCTGGCTGTCGAGTCCGAGGTCAGGTCGGTGAAGCGCAGTCAGTACATCGCCCTGCTGCTCATCGTGCTCGGGATCGGGGCGTCGATCGTGTTCTTCGCGCTCGGCAACGTCGTCGCGGGCATCATCTATGTCACGATCCCCATCGTCGTCCTGCTGCGCTTTCCCGAGGCGTACCGTGCCGAGGGCGGGAGCGCGGTCCACGACAACAATGGCCGATAACGCAATGTGACGGTGATCCGCGGTTTGCTCGACTATCTTGCGGGAGGTACAGGACGGGCCGCAGGATAGGCATGGCGAGCAGCCCTTGTGAGGGGAGCTGGCTTGTCATGACACGGACTTCCGGCGGCCCAAGTGTCGGGGTCCGTGTTCAATATGTTGGGCTTCTCGCTACTCGCCCAGGATGACCGAGAGTCGACCATCTCGAAGGCCATGGTGTCCCCCTTGAAACACCCGACAGCGCGAACGGTGACGGTGCTCCTCGGCCTCGCCGCCGCAGCGACCGTAAGCGTCGGAGTTCCCGCCGGGACCTCAGCCGTCGCCCGGGGTGCCACCGGTGACATCGTGATCGCCGCCGTGGGTGACATGGCCTGCGACACGTCCAACCCCGGGTACAACGACGGTGCGGGCACGTCCACGACGTGCGGGGAGCAACGCACGTCCGACGCTGTGCTCGCCGACGGGAGCGTCGACGCCGTGCTGGGACTCGGGGACTTCCAGTACGACTGCGGCGATCCGGCGGACTACACGGCGTCGTACGACCCGACCTGGGGCCGCCTGGACTCCGTCATGGATCCGGTGGCGGGCAACCACGAGTATCTCAGCGGCAAGGACGTGTACGGCGCGACGTGCCCCTCCGACAACACGACGGCACACGGCTACTTCACGCACTTCGGCGCTGCCGCGGCCCCGGCAACCAACGGGCACTACTCGTTCAACGAGGGCTCGTGGCACTTCATCGGCCTCAACGGCAACTGCACGAAGAGCGGCGTCGGCGGCTGCACCGCCACCAGCCCCCAGACGGCCTGGTTGAAGAGCGACCTCGCCGGCGTGGACGAGGCCGCGCAGCCGTGCATCGCCGCCTTCTGGCATCAGCCCCTCTTCACCGACACCGGAACGGGCAAGAACCTCCAGTACCAGCCGTGGTGGAACGCCCTGTACGCCGCGGGCGCCGATGTGGTGCTCAACGGGCACATCCACAACTACCAGCGCTACTCGCCTCGCGACCCGACCGGTGCGGTCGATGCCGCGCAGGGGATCACCGAGTACGTCGCCGGCACCGGCGGCGAGGACCTGGTCGGGCACGGCGCCAGCGCCACCCCGTCGCCCGATGCCTTCCTGGAGACCTTCGGCTACCTGCGAATGACCCTCCATCCGGCGGGCTGGTCGACCGAGTTCGTCGACTCCAGCGGCGCGACCCACGATTCGTCGTCGGGCTCGTGCCACGGGTCGGTGCCGCCTCCTTCCGACACCGTCGCGCCGGCGACCACGATCAGCTGCGGTGGGGTCGGGTGTTCGACGGGCTGGTACACCACCGGGAGTGTCAGCGTGGCGTTGTCCGCATCCGACAGCGGAGGGTCCGGCCTCAGGGCCACGAGCTACACGACCGACGGCACCAGCCCCCTGACCAGCGCCACCGCGGTGACGTACACCGGGCCGTTCACCGTGTCGTCGACGACCACGGTCAGGTTCGCGTCCACGGACAACGCGGGCAACAAAGAGGCCGTGCACGCCCAGCGGATCCGCATCGACGCCGCCGCCCCCACCGTCGCGGTCACCTCACCGCCGGACGGGTCGTCGGTGAAGCGGGGGACCAGCATCTCCGTGACGGCATCGGCGAACGACGCGGGTACCGGCACGGGGGCCGCCTCGGGAGTCGCGCGGGTCACCTTCTACCTCGACGGCACGAAGGTGGGCGCCGACTCCAGCGCGCCCTACTCCCTTACCCTCGCGACCACGAAGCGACCGCTCGGGAGCCATACGCTCACCGCCGTCGTCGCCGACCTCGCCACCAACACCGCGACGTCGGCTCCGGTCACCTTCTCGCTCGTCCCGTGACCAAGCGGCCCGCATCCCGAGCCGGTACATTCTCGCCATGACCACGTCACCCGCCGAACCCGTCGACAACCCTCAGCTCTCCGACGACACCGACCCGAGCGACGAGCACGACCAGGACTCCGAGCCGACGTCGACTGCGCCGGCCGAGGACAACCCGACGGTCCCCGACCCGCCGGACTGAGCCCGCGCCGCTGGGTTGACAGGCACCCGGGCATCCGACCACACTCTGTACGGCTTTCCGTACAGGAGGTAATGTGACCCGCTCGGCTCAGCTGACGCAGGTGTTGGCGGAGTTCGCGCACACGCTCGGCACCGACTTCTCCATCCGTCGCACACTGGATCATCTGGTCGACCGCATCGTCGAGGCGCTCCCCGTCACCGGTGCCGGCGTCATGCTGATGGGTCCGCACAACGAGCTGCACTTCGTCGCGGCCACGAACGCCCAAGTGCTCGAGATCGAGTCATTGCAGAACGAGCTCGGCGAGGGGCCGTGCCTGCATGCCTACCAGCACGGGGAGCCGGTGGCGATTCCCGACCTGAGCCACGACGAGCGGTTCCCGACCTTCTCGCGGCAGGCATGGGACCGGGGCCTGGCCGCCGTGTTCACCTTCCCGCTGACGCTGGATGGGTCACGGCTCGGCGCCCTCGACCTGTACCGCGACGTGCCGGGAGCGCTCGACTCCGACGAGATGGCGGCCGCGGAGACCCTCGCCGACGTGGCCGCGGCGTACCTCTTCAACGCGCGGGCCCGAGAGGACGCCCGGGAGCGGACTCGGCAGCTGCACTACCTGACGCAGCACGACGCGCTGACCGGGCTGCCGAACCGGACCTTCTTCGAGGACCTGCTCCGCAAGGCCGTCGAGCGGGCCCGGAAGACCGGCACCCTAGCCGCCGTACTCTTCGTCGACCTGGACGGCTTCAAGACGATCAACGACCGCTTCGGCCACCACGTCGGCGACCTCCTGCTCAAGGCGGTGGCCGAGAGGCTCGGCAGCGTGATCGGGTCTGACGACAATCTGGCGCGCCTCGCGGGCGACGAGTTCGTCATCGTAAGGGGCCAGCTGCGGAACACAGCAGAAGCCGAGCTGACGGCGGAGCGGGTCGAGACGGCGTTGGCCGAGCCTTTCGAGGTGGAAGGCTACGTGCTGCACGTGACCGCGAGCGTCGGCGTGGCGTTCAACGGCTCCGACGAGGACGTACCCAACCGGTTGCTCCGGGACGCCGACTTCGCGATGTACCTCGCCAAACGCGCGGGCGGGGCTCACTTCCGGATCATGGACGAGGGCGTCCCGGTCACGGGGAGCGGCCACGGAACCCTGCGGGGCATCCAGACCGCACTGGAGCGCGACGAGTTCAGGCTTGCGTACCAGCCGATCGTCGACCTCCAGGACGGCGCGCTCCACGGTGTCGAGGCGCTGTTGCGCTGGCAGAGCCCGCTACGCGGTTTGGTCATGCCCGAGTCGATCGTGCCGATGGCCGAGCGCACCGGTCTGATCGAGCCGCTCGGAGCCTGGGCGCTCACGCAGGCCTGTCGAGACCTGCGCGACTGGCGGGCGCGATACGGCGACTCCGCGGTACCGCACGTGGC
>JAWWPH010000066.1:0-2917 GCA_033850875.1 Nocardioidaceae bacterium
GTCGGCACGGCGGCGGGCGGCGGAGGTGGCGGCGGGCGCGCGCTCAGGACGTGCAACCGACTCCGCCGCCAGTACTGGGGCTCGTCGGTTCGCGACCGTCACTGACACCTCGGAGTTCGACTCGGCCTGGCTACGCGGAGCAGTGTAATCCGGGACGTAGCCCCCTGTCGGAGGCGGGTCTGGAGGCCGTCGGGAGCCCCGTCACCACGGCGAGCCGCGGGCACCCGTTGGCAGTAGGCTCGACTCACCCGCCTGCAGATCCCAGGAAGGACTCGCTGCTGTGACCAGCACCCCCCGCAAGAGCTACCCGGACCTCGAGTGGTCCGAGGTCGACGACCGTGCCGTCGACACGGTGCGCGTGCTCGCCATGGACGCCGTGCAAAAGGTCGGGAACGGCCATCCGGGTACGGCGATGAGCCTCGCGCCCGCTGCGTACCTGATCTGGCAGAAGCTCATGCGCCACAACCCCGCCGACCCGAACTGGAGCGGACGCGACCGCTTCGTGCTCTCCTGCGGCCACTCGAGCCTCACCCTGTACATCCAGCTGTACCTCGCCGGCTACGGGCTCGAGCTCGACGACCTCGAGGCGCTGCGGGTCTGGGGCGGACTGACACCCGGCCACCCCGAGCACGGCCACACCCCCGGCGTCGAGACCACCACCGGTCCGCTGGGGCAGGGTGTCGGCAACGCGGTCGGCATGGCGATGGCGGCGCGCCGCGAGCGCGGGCTCTACGACCCCGACCCGCCCGTGGGCGAGAGCCTCTTCGACCACGACGTGTTCGTGATCGCCAGCGACGGCGACCTGGAGGAGGGCGTCAGCGGCGAGGCCAGCTCGATCGCCGGCACCCAGCAGCTCGGCAACCTCGTACTGCTGTACGACAACAACAGGATCTCGATCGAGGACAACACGTCCATCGCGTTCAACGAGGACGTGGCGAAGCGGTACGAGGCCTACGGCTGGCACGTCCAGGAAGTCGACTGGACCAACGACGGCAAGGGTTACTCCGAAGACGTCCCGGCCCTTTTCGAGGCGTTCCGCGCTGCGAAGGCCGAGACCGGCCGTCCCAGCTTCATCTCACTGCGCACGATCATCGCCTGGCCGGCGCCGTCCGCGCAGAACACCGGGAAGGCGCACGGCTCCGCGCTCGGCGCCGACGAGGTGGCCGCCACGAAGAAGGTCCTCGGCTTCGACCCGGACCGGACCTTCGAGGTCGACGACGCCGTCATCGAGCACACCCGCAAGGCGATCGAGCGGGGCAAGACGCTCGAGGCCGAGTGGGACGAGCGCTACGCCGCCTGGGCCGCCGATGCGGGCGATCGCAAGGCGCTGTTCGAGCGCATGCGTACGCGGACCCTGCCACGCGGCTGGACCGACGCACTGCCCAGCTTCGACGCGGACGCGAAGGGCGTCGCGACCAGGGTCGCGTCCGGTGACATCCTCACCGCGATCGCGCCCGTGCTGCCGGAGCTGTGGGGCGGGTCCGCCGACCTGGCCGGCTCCAACAACACGACGCCCAAGGGAGAGCCCAGCTTCCTGCCGCCGGAGCACTCTTCGAAGATGTTCAGCGGCGACTGGTTCGGCCGCGTCCTGCACTTCGGGATCCGCGAGCACGCAATGGCCTCGATCCTCAACGGCATCGCGCTGCACGGCGGTACCCGGGTGTACGGCGGCACCTTCCTCGTCTTCTCCGACTACATGAGGCCCGCGGTCAGGTTGGCCGCGCTGATGAAGCTGCCGGTGGTGTACGTCTGGACCCACGACTCGATCGGGCTGGGCGAGGACGGTCCCACCCACCAGCCCATCGAGCACCTGACCGCCCTGCGCGCGATCCCCAACCTGGCCGTCGTCCGGCCGGGCGACGCGAACGAGACCGTCGCCGCCTGGCGGGCGATCCTCGAGAACCCCGACCGTCCCTCCGGGCTGTGCCTCACCCGACAGAACGTGCCGACCTTCCCGCGGGGCACCGACGGCTACGCCGACACGTCGAATGTCGGCCGCGGCGCCTACACCCTGCTCGACGTCGACGGCGGGTCGCCCGACGTGATCTTGATGGGGACCGGGTCCGAGGTGCAGATCGCGGTCGCGGCGCGCGAGCAGCTGGCCGCCGACGGCATTCGGGCACGGGTCGTCTCGATGCCGTGCCGGGAGTGGTTCGACGACCAGGACAAGTCGTACCGCGACTCGGTCCTCCCCCCGATCGTCAAGGCCCGCGTGTCCGTCGAGGCCGGCATCGCTATGAGCTGGCGAGACCTGGTGGGCGACTACGGCCGAAGCGTCTCCATCGAGCACTTCGGAGCGTCCGCCGACTACCAGCGGCTGTACACCGAGTTCGGCATGACCGCCGAGGCCGTGACCCAGGCCGCCAAGGACAGCATCCTCGCGGCATCCGCAGTGCACTGACCCCTCCGCACAAAGAAGGAACCCACCGATGAACGACCGACTCCAGGCTCTGTCAGATCAGGGCGTCTCCGTATGGCTCGACGACATCTCGCGCGGTCGGCTCAAGAGCGGCAACCTCGCGAAGCTGATCGAGAACCGACACGTCGTCGGTGTCACCTCCAACCCCACCATCTTCGCAAAGGCGGTCGCCGAGGCCGACGACTACGCCGACCAGGTCAACGAGCTCGCGGTCCGCGATGTCTCCGTCGCGGAGGCGATGCGGGCGATCATGACGTACGACGTCCGGTGGGGCTGCGACGTCATGCGTCCCGTCTACGACGCGACCGACGGCAAGGACGGCCGGGTCAGCATCGAGGTCGACCCGCGCCTCGCCCACGACTGCGACGCCACGCTGGCCGAGGCACGGGCCCTGTGGTGGCTCGTCGACCGACCCAACGTCATGATCAAGATCCCCGCCACGGAGGAGGGCCTCGCCGCCATCGCCAGTGCCACCTCCGAGGGCATCAGCGTCAACGT
>JAWWPH010000236.1:0-7943 GCA_033850875.1 Nocardioidaceae bacterium
ATGATGATGCTCCGGGTCCGGCGTGCCGCCGTCTGGTCGATCGCGCTGAGGTCGAGCTTCTCCGGTGCGACCAGCTCGAGGTCGTTGTCGTCGTTGAGCCAGGTACAGCGCACGCCGATGCTCGACAGCACCTCGAGGATGCGGTGGACCTCCTCGATCCGGGCGACCTTCCGCAAAGTCGTACGGCCCTTGTTCAGCAGGGATGCGCACAGCAGCGCGACGGCGGCGTTCTTGCTCGACTTCACCGCGATGGACCCCGACAAGGTGGTGCCACCGGCCACGTGCAGGTGCAGCGGGCCGGAGACCCCGAGGGACAAGATGCCGGAGTCGAGTGCCGCGCCGATCTTCGCGAGCATCTCCAGGCTCAGGTTCTGGTTGCCGCGCTCCATCCGGTTGACCGCGCTCTGGCTGGTGTTCAGGACCTTCGCGAGCTGCGCCTGGGTGTAGCCACGGCCTTGCCGGGCGTCCCGGATGAGCATGCCGATCCGGCTCAGGTAATCGTCCCTCATGGCTCCAAACGGTATCTCATATATGAGATACGGCCAAAGGACACGCCGATTACGGCCGGTGTGCGAAGCGCTCCCGGCTACTCCACGGTAACGGACTTGGCGAGGTTGCGCGGCTTGTCGACGTCACGCCCGAGGGCCACAGCGGCATGGTACGCGAGCAGCTGGACCGGGATCGTGAGGAGCACCGGGTCGAGCTCGGGTTCGTTCTTCGGTACGTCGATGCGGACGACGTCGAGGTGCCCGAGATTCACGCCCGCGTGCGTGATGAGGAACAGCGGCCCGGAGCGGGCGTCGATCTCGTGCAGCGCGCCGATATTGCGGTCGACCAGCTCGTCGTCGGGCACGATCGACACGGTCGGCACCTCGTCGCTGATCAGCGCCAGCGGACCGTGCTTGAGCTCCGACGTCTGGTACGCCTCGGCGTGCCGGTAGGAGATCTCCTTGAACTTCTGTGCGCCCTCGCGCGCCACCGGGTAGCCGCGCACCCTGCCCACGAAGAACAGGCTGTCGGCCTTCGCGAGGATCTGCGCGTGGTTGCTCAGCTCGTCGCTGGCGGCCACGACCTCGGCGATCTGCTCCGGGAGCCGCTTCAACCCCGCGATGATCCGGCGGCCGTCGCTCACCGACAGGTCGCGGACGCGACCCAGGTGGAGTGCCAGCAGCGCGAACGCGATCCCCATGTTGGTCAGGGCCTTCGTCGAGGCGACCGAGACCTCCGGGCCGGCGTGGATGTAGATCCCCCCGTCGCACTCACGGGCGATCGCCGAGCCCACCACGTTGACCAGGCCGATGACGCGGCCGCCCTTGCGCTTGATCTCCTGCACGGCCAGCAGGGTGTCGATCGTCTCCCCGGACTGGCTGACCGCGACGTACAGCGTGTCGTGCTCGATCACCGGGTTGCGGTAGCGGAACTCCGACGCCGCCTCGGCGTCGGCGGGCACGCGCGCGAGCTCCTCGATCATCCCGGCCCCGATCTGGCCCACGTAGTACGCCGAGCCGCAGCCGAGGATCTTGACCCGCTTGATCGACCGGGTCTCGCGGGCGTCCATGTTGAGCCCCCCGAGGTGGGCGGTGCCGAAGCGCTCGTCGAGGCGGCCACGCAGTACCCTCTCCGCCGCGGCCGGCTGCTCCAGGATCTCCTTCAGCATGAAGTGCGCATGGCCCTGGCCGTCGAAGTCCTCGATCGTCACGTCGACCGTGACGGGGCTCTTGTGCGTGTTCTTCTCGTCGGCGGTGAAGGTCTGGAAGCCCGATGACGTGATCGTCGCCAGCTCGCCGTCGTCGAGGTGGACCATCTGACGGGTGTACGAGACGAGCGCCGCGATGTCGCTCGCGACGTGCATCTCGCGCTCACCGATGCCGATGATCAACGGGGAGCCGTTGCGGGCGATCACGATCCGGTCCGGGTGGTCCGCGTGGAGGACGGCGAGCCCGTACGTGCCGTGTACCTGGCTCAACGCGTCGAGCACCGCGGCCTCGAGCGTGGTGGCGCTCGACCGCGCCACGAGATGCGCGAGGACCTCCGTGTCGGTCTCGGAGACGAACTCGACACCGTCGGCCTCCAACCGGTCACGAAGGCTGGCGGCGTTGTCGATGATGCCGTTGTGCACGACGCTGACCCGGCCGGAGCCGTCCACGTGCGGATGGGCGTTGACGTCGTTGGCCACGCCATGGGTGGCCCAGCGGGTGTGCCCGATGCCGACCTTGGCGCCGGAACGCTTCGGCAGTGCGGCCTCGAGGTCCCTGACCCGGCCGGCCCGCTTCGTCACCTTGATGCCGCCCGCGCCGAGCAGGGCGATGCCCGCCGAGTCGTAGCCGCGGTACTCCAGGCGGGCGAGGCCTTCGAGGATCACCGGGGCAGCGGCCTGCCCTCCGACGTAGCCGACGATTCCACACATACAGATGGCTCCTAGACGTAGAGGTTCAGCCGTACACGATGCGGCGCAGCTGGCGTTCGCTCAGTGGAGGGGCGGACACGAGCCGCGCCGAGAGCTCGGTCGACACGAGCGGGAAGATGTCCGGGTTCCGCATTCCTTGCTCCTTCAGCTGAGCATGCCGACGCCGGACGAAGTCCTCGGCCGGCTCGGCGTAGAAGGCGAGCACGTCGTCGACGACCCGAGCGGCGTCGCGCGGGGACAGGCCCGTGCTAGTCGTGACGTGACGTACCACCTCGGGATCGGACATTACGGCAAGTGTGCAGATCCGCAACGCGAAACGCAATTCCCTGCCCGATTCCGGGCAGGAAATGACCCGAAGAGACTAGGTGGGCGTCGCCGGACGGCGTCCTCTAGGGTCGCTGCCACCATGATCGTCCCCTCAGTGGTGGACCGGCAGCTGCGGCTCGGCTTCCGCGACCCCGAACGCCGCTACGCCGAGGTGTCCCTCGACTGTGACGACGCCATCCCCGGGCGTCGGCGGTTCCGGCGTACGTCGGCGGGATGGGCACTGCGCCTGCGGGCACCCGACGTGGGCCGGCTGGAGTACCGGCTGGTGCTCACCGCGCGCGACGGCTCGGTCGAGGTCGTGTGCGACCCCGCCAACCCCGAGCGCGTCAGGACGGCGTTCGGAGAGCGGAGCGTCGCCGTGCTGCCCGGCTACGCCCCGCCGGCATGGCTGCACCGCGAGGCGCCGCCCGGCGACACCGAGTACCTGGAGCACCACGACACCGACATCAAGACCCTCCCGATCACGGTCTGGTCGCCGGCCGGGCTCGCCGGTGGCGACCCGGCGCCGCTGCTCGTCGTCCACGACGGCCCGGAGTACGTCGAGCTCGCGGCGCTCACGTCGTACGCCGCCGCCATGGTCGACGCGCGGATGCTCCCGCCGTTCCGAATGGCGCTCATGCACCCGGTGAGGCGCGACGAGTGGTACGCAGCCAACCCCGACTACATCCGGGCCGAGCTCGCCGCGCTCGAGACGGTCGGCGCCACCTTCCCGGTCAGCGGCCCGGTGGTCGCGATGGGAGCCAGCCTCGGCGGGCTGACGGCTCTGCTCCTGACGCTGGCGGTACCCGCGCGGTTGGGGGGATTCCTGGCCCAGTCGGGGTCGTTCTTCCGAGCCGACCTGGACTCCCAGGAGGAGGGGTACCCCTCTTTTGCTCGGGTGGTCGACGCGGTACGCCGGATCGAGGCCGCGGAGCCGACGGGTCAGCGTTTGAAGGTGGCGATGACCTGCGGCGTCCTCGAGGAGAACTACGCGAACAACCTCGAGATGTTCGCCGCGCTGCTGCGCCTCGGCCACGAGGTGCGCTTCTTCGACGTGCGCGACCTCCACAACTACACGGCCTGGCGCGACAGCCTCGACCCGGCGTTGACCGACCTGTTGCGATCGGTCTGGGGTACGCAAGGATGACCGCATGAGGCGCGAACACGTCGAGCTGCCGGTGCCCGGCGGCGACGCGTCGCTCAGCCTGATCGCCTACGGGCACTACGGCCGGCCCGTGATCGTGTTCCCCAGCGAGGCCGGCCGGGCCTGGGACTTCGAGAACAACGGCATGGTCGATGCCGTCGGCGACCTGCTCGACGCCGGCCGCGTGAAGCTGTACTGCGTCGACTCGCTGGACGGCTACTCCTGGTCCGACACGTCGGTCGACATCGAGGAGCGGGCCCGGCGCAACGGGGTGTACACCGACTGGCTGGTGAACGAGGCCGTGCCCTGGATCCAGCGCGACACCGGCGGGGGAGGCGAGCTGATCGCCCTCGGTGCCAGTCTCGGCGCGTACCACGCGGTGCACCTGGCGCTGCAGCGCGCCGACCTCGTGCCGCTGGCCATCGGGCTGTCCGGCAACTACGACGTCAGCACCTGGCGCGCGTGGGGCGACCGCGGCGACGCCACCTACTTCGCCAACCCGATCGACTACGTCGCTCATGCCGAGGGCGACCACCTGCAGTGGCTCCGTGAGCACGTGTCGATCCTGCTGGTGGTCGGACAGGGCGCCTGGGAGGTCAACCCGACCGGTGCTCTGCCCTCCACGCGCCGCATGGCCGAGCTGCTGCAGGGCAAGGGCATCCGCTGTGAGCTGGACCTCTGGGGGTACGACGTCGCACACGACTGGCCCTGGTGGCAGCGTCAGCTGGCCCACCATCTGCCGCGATTCTGTTAGGAGCACGCCATGACGGACGTCAACCGGCACCTCGTCGGTCTCCTCCTGGGGCAGGAGGAGGACTGGCCGCGCGCCCTCGAAGGGCTCAGCAGCCGCCTCGGGACGTTCTCGTACGCGGGCCGCAGCCATGCCATCGACGTCGAGCGCGTCAAGATCGCGCCCTTCAACCTGCGCGACAAGGCACGCCACGACCTCGTGATCGACCGGCTCGCCTACTGGTACTACCACCCGCGTGAGTGGCTGAAGAAGGTCGCGCTGATGGACGACGTGTACCTGCTGAACTCGCCGTTCACGTTCCAGTCGATGGAGAAGCACTCGGCGTACTGCGCGCTCATGCGGCTCGGCATGAAGGTCCCCGACACCGTGCTGGTGCCGTACAAGAACCCGCTCGACAACGTCCGCTGGTCCTACACCGCGTCGCGGTACAACGAGCCGTTCGACCTGGCGGCGATCGCAGCGCAGATGGGCTACCCGCTGTTCATGAAGCCGTTCGACGGCGGCGGCTGGCGGGGCGTGTCGCGGATCGAGAGCGAGCAGGACCTCTGGGCTGCGTACGACGAGTCGGGCGAGATGCTCATGCACCTGCAGAAGTCGGTGGAGCCGTACGACGTGTTCGCCCGCGCTCTCACCATCGGACCGGAGTCCATGGTCATGCACTTCCGGCCAGAGGAGCCGATGCACGACAGGTACGCCGTCGACCACGACTTCCTCAGCTCTCAGACCGGCCTGGAGGCCGTCGCCATCACGCAGACCGTCAACGCGTTCTTCCGGTGGGAGTTCAACTCCTGCGAGATGCTCATCCAGGGCGACAACGTGCTGCCCATCGACTACGCCAACGCCTGCCCCGACGTCGCCGTGACGTCGCTGCACTACTACTTCCCGTGGGCGATGAAGTCGCTGCTCAAGTGGACGGCGTTCTGCGTCAGCACCGGCCGGACGGCGCGCCTGCACGTCGACCCCACGCCGTGGTTCGCGGTGGCCGACGACCCCGAGCTCGACTACGGCGCCAAGCTGGCCAAGTACCAGCGCCTCGCCGATGCGTACTTCGAGCGCGACCGGTACCAGGAGTTCTGCGCCGAGGCGCTGCCGCACCTCGACGACCTGGTCGCCT
This sequence comes from Nocardioidaceae bacterium, assembly GCA_033850875.1. Lineage (GTDB taxonomy): Bacteria > Actinomycetota > Actinomycetes > Propionibacteriales > Nocardioidaceae > DASQEH01. The sequence continues at coordinate 5,723 of JAWWPH010000236.1, forward strand.
CCTGGGTGACCTCGCAGGAGTTCGACGACCTGCTCATGCAGACCATCGTGGCCACCTACCCGGCACACGAGGTGGACGCTTTCACGGCGCACTTCCGCGGCCTGCTTGCCCTGTGGGTCCGCGACCAGCAGGTGGCGGCGGCATGACGGCGTACCGGCAGCTCGGGTCCTCCGGCCTGACCGTCAGCGTCGTCGGGGTCGGCTGCAACGCGTTCGGTACCCGCATCGACGAGGCCACGACCCGCGCGGTGGTCGACGCGGCCCTCGAGGAGGGCATCACCCTCTTCGACACCGCCGACACGTACGGCCGAGGGGCCAGCGAGGAGCTGCTCGGGCGCGCGATCGGCACGCGTCGTGCCGACGTCGTGATCGCGACGAAGTTCGGGTCGGACATGGGCGGCTCGAACGGCCCGGGATGGCAGGCGCGAGGCTCGCGCCGTTACCTCCGCCGTGCCGTCGAGGCCAGCCTGCGACGGCTGCGGACCGACTGGATCGACCTCTACCAGATCCACCAGCCCGACCCGCTGACGCCGATCGCGGAGACGCTCGCCGCTCTCGACGAGCTCGTCAAGGAGGGCAAGGTGCGCTACATCGGGTCCTCGAACTACAGCGCCTGGCAGGTGGTCGACGCCGACTGGCTGGCGCGGGGCAGCGGGGGAGTGGCGTACGTCAGCGCCCAGAACAAGTACTCGCTGTACGACCGGTCCGCCGACGACGAGCTCGTACCGGCCTGTCTGCACGTCGGCGTCGGGCTGCTGCCGTACTTCCCGCTGGAGTTCGGCCTGCTGACCGGCAAGTACCGGCGCGGCGAGGCGGCGCCCGAGGGCTCCCGGCTCGTCTCGCAGTCGTCGCGACTCGAACGGGCCGACTTCGACCGCATCGAGGCGATCGCGTCGTACGCCGAGGAGCGCGGCGTGAGCCTGCTGGACGTGGCGATCGGCGGCCTGGTGGCACAGCCGGTCGTCGGCTCGGTGATCGCCGGTGCGACGTCCGCCGAGCAGGTGCGCGCGAACGCGGCGGCCGGGGCATGGACACCGGACGCCGACGACCTCGCGGCGCTCGACGCGGTGACGTCCGGCTTCCGTGCGGAGTGACGCTGGCCGACCGGCTGCGGTGCCCGGCGGGCGGTTCCATTAGGGTCTTCGGATGGGCGCGGTCGAGCTGAGCTTGGTTCGGCACGGCGAGAGCATCGGAAACGTGGCCGCGGCTCAGGCGGAGGCGGCGCAGGCAGAGGTCATCGAGGTGCCCGTACGCGATGCCGACGTGCCGCTCTCGCCGGCGGGCCAGGAGCAGGCGCGTGCCCTGGGCGCGCTGTTCGCGGGTTGGACGCCGGAGCAGGTACCCGACTCCGTCTGGTCCTCGCCGTACAAGCGTGCCTTCGACACCGCCACGATCGCTCTGGACGTCGCGGGGCTCGACCCGGAGGTCCGCGTCGACGAGCGGCTTCGCGACCGGGAGCTCGGCATCCTCGACCGGTTGACGACCAGGGGAGTGGAGGCGCGCTACCCGGAGGAGGCGGCGCGGCGGCGCTGGCTGGGCAAGTTCTACCACCGCCCGCCGGGCGGTGAGTCCTGGGTGGACCTGGTGCTGCGCGTACGCAGCCTGATGGGTGACCTGGACCGGGTCGAGGACGGCCGCCGTGTCCTGGTCAGCTGCCACGACGCCATGGTGCTGATCTTCCGGTACGTGTGCGAGGGCCTCACCGAGGCGGACATCCTCGAGATCGCACGTGCCAACTCCATCCGCAACGTCTCCCTGACCCGGCTCCATCGCCCCAGCGGTGAGGGCGCGTGGACGTGCGTCGAGTTCAACGACGTCTCGCACCTGCAGGACCAAGGAGCCCCGGTGACCAAGCATCCAGGAGATCCGCATGTCCGACCCAGCTGAGACCGTGACACCGGCGCTCCTGCGGAACTGGCCGCTGCCGGATCCCGGCGGGTCGAAGCACGGCCGTGGCCGGGTCCTGGTCGTCGGCGGTGCGGCGAAGACGCCGGGGGCGGCGATGCTTGCCGGGATCGCCGCGCTACGCGTCGGTGCGGGCCACCTGCAGCTCGCGGTCGCCCGCTCTGCGGCCGTGCCGGTGGCGGTGGCGATACCCGAGTCGGGGGTGATCGGCCTGCCCGAGGCGGCCGGTGGCTCGGTCAGCGGCAACGGCGCGGGGCAGCTGGCGGCGGCGCTGTCGGGCGTCGACACGGTCCTCGTGGGGTCGGGTCTCGACGACG
>JAWWPH010000124.1:0-7749 GCA_033850875.1 Nocardioidaceae bacterium
GCGTTGATCACGCAGCCGACGACCTTGCTCCGGACATGGCGCAGCGCCTCGACCGCGGCGGCCGCGTCGGCACGCAGCCCGCGCTTGCCGTCGACCACGAGCAGCACCATGTCGACCTGGTTGGCGACCAGCGCCACCTCGGCCGCGGCGAGCACGGTACTCGCGTCGACGACCACGATCTCGGCGATTTTGGCCAGCCGGCCGAGCAGAACCTTCATGTCCTCGAGGTTGAAGTACACCTCACCCAACGTCTGCGGCGTGCCGCTCGTGAGCACCCGCAGACCTTTGACGTCACTCGTGTGCAGGGCACGCTCCAGGGACGCGGACCCGTCCAGGACCTCGACGAGACCGGGGCTGCGCTGCACGCTGAACATCTCGTGCACCGTTGACAGGCGCGGGTCGGCGGACACGACCACGACGTCCTTACCGATGCCGGCGAGCTGGACGGCCAGGTTCACGGCCGTCGTCGTCTTTCCCGCGCCGGGCGAGGGGCTCGTCACCAGCACGGACGAGCTCGAGCGGTCGCCGATGAGGTGCATCAGCTGGGCCGTGAGGTACCCGTACGCGGCCGCGCCGGGGGTCTGCGGACCCTCGAGCCGTACCACCTGGTGCGGGCCACCCAGTCGCAAGGCCGGGATCGAGGCGAGCACCGGCATGCCCGTCTGGGCCTGGGTGTCCTGCACACCGCGCAGCCTGTCCGTGACCCGGTCCCACGCCAGGGCGGCACCGACGCCCAGGATGGCGCCGAGGATGAGCCCCAGCCCGATCACGATCGGGTAGTTCGTCCCGGAGGGCGCCAACGGCTGGTCCGGCGGGGTGATCATCTGGGCGACCGGGCTCTTCTTGTTCTGGTTCCTGTAGTTCACGTACGCCTCGGTGAAGACGGTGGCGCCCTTGTACGCGCTCTGCGGGCTGTGAGCGGTGTAGCTGATCTCCAGCACGCTCGTCTCTACGGGGACCGCGACCGCAAGACCCGCGGCCGCTTCGTCGGGGGACAGATTCAGTGCCGCCGCCGCCACCTTGTTGACGTCGCCTGACATCGCGATGGCGCGCTCGGTACCCATGTCGGGTGCGACCGGCGCACCCGTCGTGACCTCTGGCTTGACGACGACCTGCGAGGTGGAGGTGTACGAGACGGGGCGCAGTGCCGAGAGGGCAAGAGCGGCGCCGACCGTCGCGAGCGTCACCGCGATGATCAGCCACGCATAGGTGCGCAGCAGCCCGCGGCTGTCGCGTAGTGGAGTTCCTGACCGTCTCATTGCGTTATGCCCCTTTTCGTTCTTCAGCCATCATGCGCCCTTTGCTGCGCAACCGAGATGAGTTCGCCGCTTTCGTAGCCCACGCTCAGGCTGGGCAATGGGGAGGTGTCCGCCGCTTTGTCGGCGAAATCGGCAGTACCGCCGAGCGGAGCCTTCTCCACCAACATGAGGGCCATCAGTGCGAACAGGCAGTCCGCGGACCCCCGATAGGTCAGGTGCGGGTCGAAGAGCATCAGGACCGCCACGACGACCACGCCTGTCGCCGCAGCGAGTCCCGCGACCGCGCTCCAGGAGCTCAGCGGCCGGGCGCTCGCGAGTCCGGTACGGACCGAGATCCAGACGAAATAGCAGAACGCCGCGAACAGCGGGACTCCGCCTCCCCACAGGAGCCAGGTGTAGCCGCTCTCGATCCAGACGTACCCGGTGCCCTGGCTGTGGACCGTGACGCGCGACGACGGCCGCACGCCGAGGAGGAGGTTCGACCCCTTCATCAGCTCCGGCCAGAAGTACGTGTGCAGGTTGTGCAGGCGGCCCACCCAGCTGACCGGTAGCCCGGACAGCGTCTGGAAGCCGGCGAGCCGGTGGGAAACGACCGGCCACATCACGGCGATCGCCGCGACGAACCCGAACGGCAGGTACCGCAGCAGGTCGAGCCGCCGCAGCATCACCGCTAGGCAGATGATGCTGACGATCAGGCCGATGACGCTCGAGAACTCCGCCGCGGCGACCGTCCCGAAGGCGAAGAGGGTTCCGGCCAGCGCCAGCACCAGCGGATGCCGGCGCGACTTGAGCCAGATGCCGACGACCAGCGAGAAGTTGAAGATCAGCAGGTCCGCCGTGGCCGCGGGCAGGGCCAGCGTGGACCCGCCGCGCGGGAGGGCGAGCGCACCGGCGTACCCGAACGGTACGTAGTAGGTCGACAGCATCTGACGGACACCGAACAGGCCCAGCGCCTGGAAGATCGCGATCATGGCGACGATCGCCGCCGCACCCACGGACAGGAGGAGGCACCAGCGGACCTGTTCCTGGGTACGGACGGTGTAGCGGACGAGAGCGTAGATGGCCAGGAACTTCCACATCACGATGGCATAGCTGATGTCGTCGCCGGACACGTGCCGACCGCGGAGCAGCATCAAGACGATGGGAACCAGCGACGTGGCGAGCGCCATCATCACCAGCGCACGCTCCAGCGGATGGAGGGTGATCCGGAGTCGGCTGCCCGGCTTCAGGTTCAGCAGAGCTCTCGCTGTCAGAGTGCCGATGAGCAGGATGGCCAGCGCTTCGTTCGGCCGGAAAAAGGGGATGATCGTGCCACGGTCGATCCCGACGACGAGCGGCGTCGCGCCCACGATCAGGTAGGCGGCCACTTGCGGCTTGGCCCACACCCATGCGACGACCACGAACACCGCGACACCGGCGACCGCGTACTTCGGCCTGGTGTCGACCATGGCCCCAACCATCGCCGCCGCGATGACGGCTGCCGCGATGACACCCGCCCGCGCCCACGGGTGCGGCAGGCTCAGCCGCCCGACGCTGCTCGACATGCTCATGGAAGTCGCTCCGCAAGAGCGATACCCGGTAGGCGCTTGGCGCGGAACCCTCCGAGGAGCCAGCCGAGCTCGGGGGCGCGCATCAGCCACTGACTGAGCCCGAAGACCACCAGCCCGGTGATGCTCCCGACCGCGAGAGCCAGGGTCCAGCCGAGACGCCCCGGAACCGTCGCGGTCAGCGCCGCCGTGGACAGCAGCACCGGCCCGACCATGACGAGAGTCCCCGTGCCGACCCGGAGAAGCGTCGGCCAGACGTGCTCGTCAGGTGTGCTCATGGTGCGGCGGACCCGCACGTACAGATGCGTACCCCCGAAGAGGCTGGCCGCCGCATACGCCAGCCCGACGAGCACGACCACCCGCGTCCCCGACGCCGCGACCGCGACGGCGCACAGGCCGAGGCATACGACGGTCTGCAGGACCATCGACAGCAGCGGGGTGCGGGTGTCGCCGCGGGCGTACGCCGCCTGCATCGTGACGAGGAAGACCGCCTGCCCGATGCCACCGCAGGCCAACGCGGCCAGACCTCCCGAGATCATTGCCAACCCCGCGGGCGAGTTCATCTGCCCGGCTGCGACCGAGTGCGCCACCGGACCAGCGAGCGCCACGTATCCGCCGGCCGCCGGGATCGTGACGAAGAGAGCGAGCCGAAGGCCACGCGCGAACGTCGCCGCGAACTCCTCGCCGTCGCCGTGGTGCAGTCGGGACAGCCGAGGCAGCAGCGCCAGCGCCACGGGCGTGGCGGCGACGGCGATCGGCAGGTAGTAGAAGTTCAGCGAGATCTGCAGCGCGATCGTGCCACCCGCGACCCGGTTCGCGACGAGGAGCAGGGTCAGCACCTGCAAGGCGAGCAGCCCGGCCTGCATGAGCGAGCGAACCGATCGCCGCAGGATCGTGACGACCTCAGGGTCCTTCCAGCCGGCCCGTGGCCTGACGACGACCCCGGTTCTGCGTGCTCCCCACCACTGCACCGAGGCGTGGAGGGCGACGGCCGCGGTCGAGCCGAGCCCGAGCAGCAAGAGCTCGCCGGTGGGCTGTGAGCCCAGGGCGGTGTGCCCGCTGTAGCGCCAGGCGACGAGACCGATCACGGCGATGATGCCGAGGTTCTCCATCGCCGGAGCCGCCGCGGCCAGCGCGAAGCGGCGATGAGCATTCATCACGGCGGTCGACGTGCCCACGACGGCGTACAGGAAGACCTGCGGGATGACCATCACGATCAGCCACCGCGCCAGGCTCACCTGGTCAGCACCGTACGTCCCGGGTTGACCGATGGCGGCGAGGCGGAGGGCGAACGGGAGCAGGAGCACCGCGAGGGGCGCGACGACCAGGAGTGCAGTGAGAGCGACGCCGAGGAAGCCCCCGCTGACGCGGCCCGTCGCTGCCGTGTCGCGGCCGTCGATGTGGCGGACGAGAGCCGGTACGAGCAGAGACGAGAACAGCGAGCCGGCGAGGAAGCCGAAGTAAATGAGGTTCGGCAGCGAGTTCGTCAGCTGGTACGTGTTGCCGAAGAACGTCGGCCCGAGTACCGCCCCGATCACGACGACGCGGGCGACTCCGGTGGCACGGCTGACCATGGTCCAGGCACCGGCGGTGACGGAGTCACGTGCGGTGCCGCCGCCACTGGTCAGGTCGACCGCGGGAAGACCCTGCGGGGTCGGGGCGAGCCTGGAGGGGCAGTCTGCGATCGCAACCTCCGGAGAAAGCCTTCGCGCTCGGTGGAGGTCCTGTCCGCTCACCGCGCTCCGCCGCTGAACAGGGCTGGAACGGTGCGCAGCAGGATGCGGACATCCAGCCAGATCGTGCGCCGTGCCACGTACTCGATGTCGAGCCGGAGACCGTCGGTCATCCGGAGCCGGTTGCGCCCGCTCACCTGCCACAGGCCGGTCACGCCGGGCTTCACCGAGAACCGCGCATCGGCCCAGCTGGGGAACAGGGTCGCCTCGTACGCCAGCGCTGGGCGCGGGCCGACGAGCGAAAGCTCCCCTGACAGCACGTTGAACAGCTGCGGCAGCTCGTCGAGGCTCGTCTTCCTCAAGAAGGCGCCGACCGTGGTGATGCGCGGATCGTCGACGAGCTTGTACAGGCCGTCGACCGCCTCGACCTCCTCGGTCAGCAGTCGGGCGACATACTCCCGGTGCAGCGCGTCGTCGGTGTCGCTCTTCATCGTCCGGAACTTGTACATGACGAACGGGCAGCGGTCTGCTCCGAGTCGCGTCTGCCGGAAGACCGCGCCGCCGGGGCTGGTCAGCCGGATCGCGGCCCAGATGATCATGAGCACCGGAAGCAGGACCAGTGCGGCGACCCCCGCGACCAGGACGTCCATCGATCGTTTGAGACCGTCGTGAGTGGCGACCGGCCTCGCAGTGCTCCTGGCGATCGACCGGCCCACGGAGGTACGTCGTGCGTGCTCGGTCATCGGGTCACCCGCCATCGCTCGGCGCCTCGGAGACACCCGCGGCGAACCGGAAGCGCGCCGCGGAGGCGTCGTCGGACTGGACCCGCGCCGACACGTCGGCGAGGTCGGCGACCGGGCCCCGGACCACGGCGGGGTTGCCGAACGCCACCGTGCCCGCGGGCAGGTCACGGGTGACGACCGAGCCGGCGCCGACGAGGCACCCGTCGCCGATACGGACGAACGGCAGGATCGTCACGTTCACGCCGATCTGGGCGCCGGCCCCGATGGACGGGCCCGACATCACCTGACGGGACGCCTCCTGCCCCGGGTACAGGTCGTTGGCGATCGTCACCCCCGGAGCGAGGAACGCGTCCGCACCGATCTCGGTGTACTGGGCGATGTAGCAGTTGGAGTGGATCTTCACGCGGTCGCCGATGCGACAGCTGTAGTCGACGACGGTGTTGCTCCAGACCGAGACGTCGTCGCCCAGCTCGCACTGCTCCCGGATGACCACGTGATGGCCCGTCTGCAGGCGGTCGCCGACGCGGCTGCCCGCGTACACGACGGTTCCGCTTCTCAGCCTCGCGTCGCGGCCGAGCACGAGCTCGGAGCTCTCCGAGCGGTCGGAGCCATACCCGACCAGGACTCCCGGGTCGGCTTCGAGTCCCTGTCGTGCGCCCCCCTCGGGCGTCATCAGCGAGGGTCCGGTGGCGCCGACGCGGTGACGACCGCGCAGACTCTTTCGACGTCCTCGGGCCGCATGTGCGGGTAGAGGGGCAGTGAGAGGATCTGGGCGGCCTGCGCCTCTGCTACGGGAAGCCGACGGCTCGCGAACTCGGCGTACGGCGGCATCAGGTGGCAGGGGGTGGGGTAGTGGATGCCCGACCCGATTCTCGCCGCTGCCAGAGCGGCGCGTACCTGGGCGCGCTCGCGGACCCTGACCACCGCGAGGTGGTAGGAGCCGACGCCTCCCGGGACCTGCCCGACCAGCTCGGCCGGTCCGCCGTCGAGCAGTTGCCGGTAGACCGACATGAGCTCGCGCCTGGCCGCGTTCCACTCGTCGAGCCTGCGAAGCTTGGCGGCCAGGACCACGGCCTGCACGGCGTCGAGCCTGCTGTTGGTGCCGACCATCTCGTGGTCGTAGTGCCCGCCCCGGCCGCGTCCGTGGTCGCGGAGTGACAAGAGCTGCCCGTTCAGGATCTCGTCGGACGTGACGATGGCGCCCGCGTCTCCGAAGGCGCCGAGGTTCTTGCCCGGGTAGAAGCTGAAGCATCCGGCGACTCCGAAGGAGCCGGCGCGGGCGGTACCCCGCTCGGCGCCCTGTGCCTGCGCGGCGTCCTCGATGAGCTCGATGCCGAGCTGTGAGGTGGCTGCGCACATCGCGTCCATGTCCGGCATCTGTCCGTACAGGTGCACGACGATGACCGCGCGCGTCTTCTTGGTCGCGGCTTCTGCCATCGTCTCCGGGGTCATGAGCAGCGTGTCGGGGTCGACGTCGGCGAAGCGAGGGGTGGCACCTGCGAGGACGACTGCCTCGACGGTCGCAACGAACGTGTTCGCGGGGACGATGACCTCGTGACCGCGGCCGATCCCTCGCGCTCGCAGCACGAGATGCAGGGCATCGGTGCCGTTGGCAACACCTACCGCGAAGCGGGTGCCGCAGTAGTCCGCCCACTGCTCCTCGAAGGAGGTGACGGCGGAGCCGCCCACGAACTGACCCGACTTCAGCAGGTTGCCCCACTCGAGCATCACCTCGTCGTGAACCTGGTCGGTCATCGCCGACAGGTCGTAGAACGGCACCGACTCTCCCGAGCCGGGAATCGTCGTGCCTGAGTAGCTCATCGGATGCCACCGCCTTCGACCGCGACGACGGGCGCGGCGCCGGCGAGGAGCAGTTCGCTGTCTTGTCGGACCTCGTCGATGGCGACCGAGCGGTTCTCGTCCAGCGAAAGCTGTGCGCACTCGAGCACCTCGACGACGGCGAGGCCGTTCTGGCCGTCGGTTTGCGGATGCAGGCCGGTGATGACGCAGTCCACGAAGTGCTGGTCCTCGACGAGCAGCGGCTCGTTCATGGTCAGGTACGGCGCGACGACGTCCCCGTAGCGGTACGTCATCGGCAACTGCGTGACGTTGTCGTCGTCGTGGGCTTGCTCGTTGACGCCCTTGTCGTAGACGCGGATGCGTTCTTCGGAAGCCAGGTCGTTGAAGACGACCATCTTCTCGCTGCCGACCACCGTCACCCTGCGGACCTTGCACGGGTCGAGCCAACTGACGTGGATGTTGGAGAAGATCTGTGGGTCTTCGTAGCACAGGCGTAGGTAGGCGACGTCCTCGAACCTGCGGTGGCCATGACGCGAGGCCCAGCACTTCACGCTGACGGGCGTCTCGCCCAGGACGTAGTTGAGGATGGAGATGTCGTGGGGGGCGAGGTCGAAGACGACGTTCGCGTCGTTCTGGTACAGGCCCAGGTTCAGCCGCGCGGTGTCGAGGTAGTGCAGGCGCCCGAGCTCCTTGCTCTGCACCATCTCGCGGAGCTTCCACACCGCCG
>JAWWPH010000587.1:0-4990 GCA_033850875.1 Nocardioidaceae bacterium
TGCGGAGACTTCTTCTCGTCCGAGCCGTTGGCCGACCGCAAGACGTTCTGCAACGAGCTTGCCGGTTACGGCCACGACTACCAGGCCGACTACGGCAACGGCTACTGTCCCAAGACGTTCAGCATCGTGGGGGAGATGAGCTGGTCCAGCCCGTCGTGGGGCTTCGACTGGGCGGGGAACCAGAACGGCACCTTCCCGTTCAACCGCAACAGCACGGCCTTCGCCCTCGACTACCTCGGCGCCCACCTGCGGGGCTGCTACAACGGCTGGGAGTGGTGGCTGAACCGCAGTGGCGGCGACCTGTGGGGCTGCGTCGGGTCCTGGTACGCCGGCGACTGGCACTCAGCCGCAGCCGACGGGTACGTCGCCCGGGTCCAGGACGAAATCGCCACGCATCGCTGGCTTCAAGCGTCGTGGCCCACCGAGCGCCCCTGACGCAGGTGTCGTGGCACGGAGGCAGTGCTCGCGCGTCCGAGGGCCTCGAGCCTTCCGGCACGGCCGACGTAGCCACATCGTCACTCGGGTCATCCGGAAGCCGGCTGGGAAGGAACGCGAGATGGCCGGCGAAGTCGTCGACGGGGATTTCCAGGAGGTGGCAAAGACGGCGACCGGCATGTGAGGATGCCCCATGTTCCGGATCGTGGCCATGGCCCCGGTGTACGCCGAGCAGATCACCACGTGGCGGTATCCACCGCCGTACGACTGCTATGACATGACGGGAGCCGACCCCGCCGACCTGGTCGACCCGGCCTCCGGCTACTACGCACTCCTCGATGACGACGAGCTGGTCGGCTTCCGCTCCTTCGGCGTAGACGGCCGAGTCCCGGGTTGGCAGTACGACGACTGGGCGCTCGACACGGGCGGCGGCCTCAAGCCGGAGCTGACGGGCCGGGGGCTCGGCCGCCCTGCCATCGCGACCGGCCTGGACTTCGGCCGGCAACGCTACGGTCCGTCGGCCTTCCGGATGACGATCGCGTCGTTCAATGCCCGCGCGAGGGCCGTCGTCGAGTCGCTGGGCTTCGAACCCATCGGGCGGTTCGACGCCACGACGAACGGCCGCAGCTACGACGTCCTCATGCGCATCGAGCAGGCTCATGGCGAGACCAGCCTGGCTACGTCCGATGACCGCGACGCGCTACTTCCGCCCTGAGTGCTCGCAGCCCGGTCGGCCGGGTGCGCCGCCCAGACCAGCCAGCAGCTGGGCATCAGCAAGGCACCAGCGGCAAGACATTCGGCAGATCACCGTTGTCCACGCATACGAGCAGACGTGGCTAGCAGGACGAGCCCGACGACGCCTGTTTAGGCATCCCGCGTTCGCGCCCGGAACGAACCCGATATCGAACCAGCCGAGCAACAGCATCGCCGCCGACGGAGTTCGGCGTCAGTGCGCCGGCGGTTCGTCCTCCGCGGCCGCCCGGTCCCTGGCCAGCTGCTCTTCGTCGATGACGGTCGGACGCCACAGTGCCCAGCCCTCCATCAGGCCCGCGAAGACGAGTAGGCAGAGCCCCACCCACAGGTTGACGTTGCCCGCTGCCTTGCTCCCGTTGGTCGTCTCGTCGGCGCCGAAGATGCCGGTGAGGACAAGTATCACGCCGTACAGGCCCATCAGGGCTGCGATGAACGTGCGGATGTCGAACGCCCCAGCGGTGTGCCGGGTCTTCTCACCGCCTCCGGCCGCGCCGGCTCCTTCTGCTGAGTCTGTTGCGTGTGCCATGGCTAGCTCCTTCTCACCAGAAGAGGACGTTCAAGATGATTACGAGGACGAGCCCGATCCCCGCCAGTATCGTCGGCTTCTGATACCAGGTGAGGGTCCCTTCGTTGTCGTCGTGGAAGTCCTCCTTCGGCGTCAGACTGTAGACCAGACCCCGCAGCTCGGACTCCTTGCGGGGCTGCGTCACCAGCGTCACGGCAACGGTGACGACGAAGTCCACAACGAAGGCCGCGCCGGCAGCGGCGAAGCTGGCTCCTTGCCCGGTCAACACGGAGATCGTCCCGGTCGATGCGCTGCCGAGCGCGTCGACGCTCAAGATCGCCACGAGGACGGCGGCGAGCGTACCGGAGACGAGCCCGATCCAGCCGGCGGTCGCCGTCGTCCGTTTCCAGAACATGCCGAGGATGAACGTGGCGAAGAGGGGAGCGTTGAAGAAGCCGAACAGCGTCTGCAGATAGTCCATGATGTTCGTGTACGACGCTGCGAACGTCGCCGTGCCGATCGCGACCAGGGTCGCCGCCAGCGTCGCCCAGCGGCCGACGTTGAGGTAGTAGTGGTCGGGCCGGTCCTTCTTCACGTACGTCTGCCACAGGTCGTACGAGAACACAGTATTGAAGGCAGAGACGTTTGCCGCCATCCCGGCCATGAACGACGCCAGCAGACCCGCGATCGCGAGCCCCAGCATGCCGTTCGGGAGCAGGTCGCGGATCAGGTACAGCAAAGCGTTGTTGTAGTCCGTGTTCGGGTCGCCCTTTGCCTTCGGGCCGGCGATCTCGTTGACCAGGACAGCAGCGATCATCCCGGGGAAGATGACGATGAAGGGGACGAACATCTTCGGGAACGCCCCGATGATGGGAGCACGCTGTGCCGCAGTTATCGACTTGGTGGCCATGACCCGCTGGACCTCGACGAAGTTTGTCGTCCAGTAGCCGAACGACTGGACGAAACCGAGCCCCAGTACGATACCCACCACCGACCAGAACGGGTTCGTGAAACCGGTCAAGGCGGTCGCCGGCCAGGACGACAGCTGCTCCGGCCCGGCTGCGCTTGCCGTGAGCTTGTCCTTCAGCCCGCCGTAGCCTCCGACCTTGTCCAGACCGACGATCGTCAGCGGCAGCAAGGCGGCAACGATCACGAAGAACTGCAGGACCTCGTTGTAGATGGCGGCCGACAGCCCGCCCATGGTCGTGTAGGTCAGCACGATCGCGGCGGCCACGATCAGGGAGATCCACAGCTTCCACCCGAGGATGATCTCGACGATGCTCGCCAACAGGTACAAGTTGATCCCGGCGATCAAGAGCTGGGCAACAGCGAAGCTAATCGCGTTGAAGAGATGGGCGCCGGTGCCGAACCGCCGGCGCATGAACTCTGGCACCGAGCGGACCTTGGAGCCGTAGTAGAAGGGCATCATCACGACGCCGAGGAAGAGCATGGCCGGCACGGCACCGACCCAGAAGTAGTGTGCGGTGGGGATGCCGTAGTTGGCGCCGTTGGCCGACATGCCGATGATCTCGACCGCGCCGAGGTTGGCGGAGATGAACGCCAGGCCGGTCACCCAGGCGGGAAGGGATCGGCCCGAGAGGAAGAAGTCGAGGCTGCTGGAGACCGCGCGGCGCGCCATCAGGCCGATGCCCAGGACGAAGCAGAAGTACAACGCGATCAGCAGATAGTCGACCCAGTTGGTGCCCAGGCGCAGTGACGTGGTTGCAGCCGCCAGAATCATGTCTCGCCTCCAGAGCAGACCTCAAGGGTGGTGTTCGCCCGGAAACCTACTCCTCTCGTGCGGGTCCCGCTCGGTGGGCTCCAGGCCCATCCCAGAGTGGCACCGGTCCGTTTCGATCGTTACGGCAGCGGTGCTTCAGAGGCCGCGGACCGGCCATCCACCCCCTGGCGAGAGCCTCTGGCAGCCGTGGTCAGTGAGCAGGCTTCGCCCCCCGACAAAAGGATCGGGGATGGAGAACACGGGTCACGTCGTCAGCCGGCCTGGTGCTGCGGGCCGGCCCCTGTTCGCGTCAGTGCGCGGGTCGTTGCTCGTCGGCGGCCGCCCGGTCCCTCGCGAGCTGCTCCTCGTCGACGACCGTCGGGCGCCAGAGTGCCCAGCCCTCCATCAGGGCGGCGAAGACGAGCAGACACAGCCCCACCCAGAGGTTGACGTTGCCTGCGGTCTTGCTGCCGTCCGTCGTCTTGTCGGCTCCGAAGAGGCCGGTGAGGGTCAAGATCACGCCGTACAGGCCCAGCAGCGCAGCGATGAACGTACGGATGTCGAACGCCCCAGCGGTGTGTCGGGTCTTCTCTGCGCCGGGGCCCTCTGTTGAGTCTGTTGCGTGTGCCATGGCTAGCTTCTCCTCACCAGAAGATGATGTTCAAGGCGATGACCATTACCAGCCCGACTCCGGCCAGCTTGGTGGGCTGCTGGTACCACGCCAGCACCCCCTCGTTCGCATCATGGAAGTCCTGCCTCGGCGTGAGGCTGTACACGAGCCCGCGCAGCTCGGACTCGTCACGTGCCGGGGTCACCGTACTCACGATGACGCTCACGATGATGTCCACGACGAACGCAGCGCCGGCCGCGACGAAACTCGCACCCTGGCCGGACAGTGACAGGGCTCCCGTGGAGAGGCTGCCGAGGGCGTCCTCGCTCAGGATCCCGACGACGATCGCGGCCAAGGTACCGGACACGAGTCCGACCCAGCCGGCCGTCGCGCTCATCCGCTTCCAGAACATGCCGAGGATGAAGGTCGCGAAGAGAGGCGCGTTGAAGAACCCGAACAGCGTCTGCAGGTAGTTCATGATGTTGGAGTACGAGGCCGCGAACGTCGCCGTGCCGATCGCCACCAGGGTCGCCGCCACGGTCGCCCACCGGCCTACCGACAGGTAGTAGTGGTCGGGCCGGTCCTTCTTGATGTACGTCTGCCACAGGTCGTACGAGAACACCGTGTTGAAGGCAGAGATGTTCGCCGCCATCCCCGCCATGAAGGACGCCAGCAGGCCCGCAATGGCGAGCCCCAGCATGCCATTCGGCAACAGGTCGCGGATCAGGTACAGCAGCGCGTTGTTGTAGTCGGGGCTCCCACCGTTGTTCTTCGGCTTGGAGATCTCCGTGACGAGGACGCCCGCGATCATGCCGGGGAAGATCACCATGAACGGGACGAACATCTTCGGGAAGGCGCCGATGATCGGTGCGCGCTGGGCTGCTGAGATCGACTTGCTCGCCATCGCACGCTGGACCTCGACGAAGTTGGTGGTCCAGTAGCCGAACGACAGCACGAAGCCCAGCCC
>JAWWPH010000180.1:0-4127 GCA_033850875.1 Nocardioidaceae bacterium
GAGTCGCGAGCGAGTATCGCCTCCGGCAGGCAGCGAGCAGCCACCCCCGAGCAGCCCTTCGACGTCGCCGCCACGGTGCCGGTCTGCATCGGTGACGACGTCGAGACGTGCGCCGACGCGATCCGGAAGTACGCCGCCCTGTACATCGGCGGGATGGGGAGCCGCGACCAGAACTTCTACAACGCCCTCGCCTGCCGGATGGGGTTCGAGGCCGCCGCCAAGCGGGTCCAGGACCTCTTCCTCGACCGCCGGCACCGTGAGGCGGCCGCCGCCGTCCCCCACGACTTCATCGACCAGACGTCGCTGATCGGCCCGCCGGCACGGGTCGCTGATCGGCTGCAGGAGTTCGCCGACGCGGGCGTGACCACGCTGAACGTCTCGCCGTTCGGCGTCGACGCGGAGACAAGAACACGCACGCTGAAACAGGTTTCCGCCGCGCTGGAGGTCGCCGGTCTAGCAGACTGACGCCCGTGGACTTCCTACAGGCACTCGTGCTGGGCGTCGTCGAGGGACTGACCGAGTTCCTCCCCGTGTCCAGTACCGGCCATCTGACCATCGCCGAGAAGCTCCTCGGCCTGTCGATCAGCGACAAGACGGTGACAGGGTTCACCGCCGTGATCCAGATGGGTGCCATCGCAGCGGTGATCGTGTACTTCTGGCGCGACATCTGGAGGATCGCCGGAGCATGGTTCCGCGGCGTTGCGCGAGCGGACGCCCGCGGCACGTTCGACTACCGGATGGGCTGGTACGTCATCGTCGGCTCCATCCCGGTCGCGGTCGTGGGGCTGTTGGGAAGGCACCTCGTCACCGGGCCGCTGCGGAACCTGTGGTGGGTCGGCGGTGCCCTGATCGCCTGGAGCGTCGTGATGGTGGCGGCTGAGCGGATGGGTCGGCAGGACCGTCACGAGCACGACCTGACGATGAGGGACGCCCTGATCATCGGCGTGGTCCAGTGCATCTCGCTGATACCGGGTGTGTCGCGGTCGGGTGCGACCATCTCGGCCGGGCTGTTCACCGGCCTCGACCGGGTCACCGCCACCCGCATGTCCTTCTTCTTGTCGATCCCGGCTCTGCTGGCGGCCGGTCTGTTCGAGCTGCCCAGTGCGCTCGGGGGCGACATCTCCCTCGCCACGACCCTCGTGGCCACCGTGGTCAGCTTCGTCGTGGCGTACGCCGCGGTCGCCTGGCTGCTGCAGTTCGTCGCGCACCACCCGATCACCTGGTTCGTCGGCTACCGGGTGGCGCTCGGAGTGGTGGTGCTGGCCCTGCTCGCGACCGGGGCTCTCGGCGCCACCTGAGCCGGGGACGTCACAGCCAGCCGGAGTCCTTGAACAGCCGGAACAGGATCAGGCAGACGGCCGCCATCAGCGCCAGCGCGAGTGGGTAGCCGTACTGCCAGTGCAGTTCGGGCATGTGGTCGAAGTTCATGCCGTAGATGCCCGCCAGGGCCGTGGGGACGGCCGCGATGGCCACCCACGCCGAGATCTTGCGCATGTCGTCGTTCTGCTGGACCGAGACGCGCGCCATCTGGGCGTCGTGGGCGCTCGACAGGAGCGTGTCGAGCGACTCGACCTGCTCCTGGACCCGGATGGCGTGGTCGGCGACGTCACGGAAGAACGGAGCCGCCTCGTTGGGCATCCCGGCCACCTGCCGCTGCGCCAGCCGGGTCAGGGGCTCACGCAAGGGGACGACCGCCCGGCGGAACTCCGACATCTCCCGCTTGAGGATGTAGATGCGCTGCGAGACGTTGCGTCGCGACTCCGAGAAGACCGACTTCTCGACCTCGTCGACGTCGTCCTCGAGCGCGGCGGCGACCTTCTCGTAGTTGTCGACGACGCTGTCGCATACCGAGTACAGCACCGCGAACGGCCCGTGACCGAGCACCTCCGTGTGCTCCTCGAGCCCGCGGCGGGCGAATTGGAGGCCGGCGCCGGCGCCGTGCCTGACCGTCACGACGTAGTTCGCGCCCACGAAGACCGCGATCTCGCCGGTTTCGACCGCGTCGTGGGCGTCGACGTACCACAGCGTCTTCAAGATCATGAAGAGGACGCCGCCGTCGTAGCGCTCCAGCTTCGGCCGCTGGTGCGCCCTGACCGCGTCCTCCACGGCGAGCTGGTGCAGCCCGAACGACATGGCGACGAGCTCCATCTCGTCTTGTGACGGCTCGTGCAGGCCGACCCAGACGAAGTCACCGTCGTGCGTGGCGATCTCGAGCGCGTCGCTGATCGCCGTGCTGTCACCGGGGGTGCCCAGCCGGACACCTTCTCGGTACACCGCACAGTCGACGATCACGCCCCCATTGTCGCGCGGTTCGGCGAGCTTGGCGTCTAGTCTGGGCCCGTGGCGTTCGCTCTGCTGGTGAGGCACGGGCGTACGGCCGCCAACAGCGGCGGCGTCCTCGCCGGTCGCACCGCGGGTGTCGTCCTCGACGAGCTCGGGCAGAAGCAGGCGGACGACACGGCCCACCGCATCGCCGAGCTGCCGGTCGCGGCCATCGTGTCCAGCCCGCTGGAGCGCTGCGCGCAGACGGCCGAGGCGATCCGCGCGGCCGCGAAGACCCCCGTCGAGGTGGTCACCGACGAGCGGCTCACCGAGTGCGGCTACGGGGAGTGGACCGGGCAACAGCTGAAGACGCTCGCCAGAACGCCGATGTGGAAGGTCGTCCAGGCCCACCCGAGCGGTGCGACCTTCCCCGGCGGCGAGTCGATGCGGGAGATGCAGGCCCGGGCCGTGGACGCGGTCCGGGACTGGGACGAGCGGGTGACCAAGGCGCACGGTGCCCAGGCGATCTGGGTGGCCGTCAGCCACGGTGACGTCATCAAGGCGGTCCTCGCCGACGCACTGGGCATGCACCTCGACAACTTCCAGCGGATCGTCGTCGACCCGGCCTCGGTCTCGGTGATCTCGTACACGCCGCTTCGGCCGTTCGTGGTGCGGTTCAACGAGCACGGGGACCTGGGCACACTGGCCCCGAGAGGGAGGCCGCGTCGCCGCAAGCGGGCGGACAGCGACGCGGCGGTCGGTGGAGGGGCCGGCTGACATCGCGACGGTGCGGTGTTGTCCCGCGTCGTAGGCTTTTGACATGTCGATCCTCGTCCACAACTTCGAGAAGCCGGACCGGTTCGTCGTCGGCACGGTCGGCTCCCCGGGACAGCGCACCTTCTTCCTGCAGGCGAAGGACGGTCCCCGGGTCACCAGCGTGGCGCTGGAGAAGCAGCAGGTCGCGATCCTCGCCGAGCGGATCGACCTGCTCCTCGACGAGGCGCTGCGCCGAAGTGGCGGCGACGCCGCGATCCCGGCCGTGGCTCCTGCCGGTGTCGGCGACGGTCGCCCGCTCGACCAACCGATCGTCGAGGAGTTCCGCGTGGGGACCATCACGCTGAGCTGGGACGCCGACGACGACAGCGTCGTGATCGAGCTCTTCCCGGTCTCCGAGGAGTCCGCCACCGAGTCGTCCGACGACGACGAGGCGGTCGACACCGACGTACCGATCGAGGTGGAGGCCGACGAGATGGTCGTCGTCAAGCTGGACGCGGCGTACGCGCGCTCGTTCGTGCGGCGGGCGCAGAGCGTGGTCTCCGCCGGTCGCCCGCCCTGCCAGTTCTGCGGCAACCCGCTCGACCCCGAGGGTCACCTGTGTCCGCGCGCCAACGGATTCAAGCGCATTGCCAGCTGAAGATGTGACGACGCTCGACGACGCCGACGTCGAGACGATCCTGACTGCCGGCTCCCTCGAGCTCGAGGGTCGACTCGTCACGGCGTCCAACGCGTCCTTCTTCGGCAAGGTGGTCCTCGACGGCACCAGCCTGAGCTGCATCTACAAGCCCGTTCGCGGCGAGCGCCCGCTGTGGGACTTTCCCGACGGGACTCTCGCGGGTCGTGAGCGCGCCGCCCGGATCGTGTCCGAGGCGGGCGGCTGGGACGTCGTGCCGCCCACCGTGCTCCGCGACGGCCGCTTCGGGCCCGGCATGTGCCAGCGGTGGGTCGACGTCGACTCCGAGAACGAGCTCGTCGACGTCGTCGGCGAGGGCTTCGAGGAGACGGGCTGGATCCCGGTCCTCCAGGCGGAGGACTACCGCGGGGACCCCGTGCTGCTCGTGCACCGAGACGACGACCGGCTGCGCACC
>JAWWPH010000247.1:0-4106 GCA_033850875.1 Nocardioidaceae bacterium
ACCTTGGTCCCGTCCCCTGCGAGACCGGGGCCAGTGTCGGCGCGGGCTCGTCAGCGGCACCATGGTTGTGGTCACCCCGACTCGGCCGCCTCCGATTCGGCAAGAAGCGAGGGGAGTGTGCGACATGGCCACTACCGAGCACCCTACGTCGGCCCACGAGGATGCGGGCGTGGACGCTTCAGAGAGCCGCGTGTCGGCGTTGAGGGGGCGGCGGACCAGGCAGCGAGATCGAATTACCCGTTGAGGACGGTGGACGTCATCAGCAGGTCACCGTAGGACAGCGTGTGCCACTCCAAATACCTCGCGTCAAGCACGAGCTCATGGTCGACCTGGAGCGAGGCGGTTTCGCCGCGCGGCTGGGCGAGGGACGTGTGTTTCCGACCCTGGCGACGGCGGTCGGGGCCTACGCCAGGTGGTACAAGGGCGCGAACTCGGCGACGAATCCCGCCAGCTCCGACTCCGCGGTCATGGCTGCCAGGTTACGTGGACGAGGTGCGGGCTCCGCGAGGGCAACCGGCCGCCCAACCGGTGCGGCTAGGCCCAGAACTCGTCGGACGCGTACTGGTCGACGTAGGCGTCCCAGAACTCGGTGACCTTGCCGTCGCGCAGGTGAAGGACGTGCGTCACGCGTCCCTCGTAGGTGCGGCCGTCGCGGCTTGCGGACTGCGTGACGATGGCGACCCCGTGGTCGTCGTCGGCGAGCAGATCGTGCACCTCGACTCTGGATGTCCCGCCGCTCAGCTCCTGCAGCTTGCCGAAGAAGCCGAAGACCTGCTCCTTGCCGGTGTAGTCGCCAGAGATGGGACTGCGCCCCGAGACGTGCCAGACCACGTCGTCGGCGAAGAGTCGGTCGATGGTCTCCAGGTCGCCACTCGTGTAGGCGGCGTAGCCGCGCCGCATCAGGTCGAGGTTCGGATGATCAGGCATGGTGCCTCCTTGGAAAGCCCCGAGCCGTCTTCCGAGCGTATTCCTGCCCCGCTGGTTTGACGAGCCCCGAGCGGCGCCTTACATGCCCGCTGCGTCGTCCAGACACATGGTGTTGCCTTCGCTGTCCTTGAACCAGGCGGCTCGACCCATGGTGGGGATGGAGGCGATACCGTCGCTCCAGGACACCCCCGGCATGTCGTACTGCTCGAACTTCACGCCCTTGGACTGGAGATTCTTCACCTCGGCATCGAGGTCGTCGACGTGCCACTGAGCGATCGTGTGACCCGCCTGACCGGCGTACTCGGTCTGGTACACCATGAACGTCGTGCCGCCGTCGGTCTTGAAGATGAGGAGACCGTCGTGCTCGGCTGCCACCGGCAGACCGAGCGTCTCCGTGTAGAACGTTCGCGCGCGCTGGATGTCCCCAGCAGGGATGTTCGCGTGGACGCGGCTGTCGGACAACATGGTGGCCTCCTCAGCGGGAGCCCCGGGCCCTCCGAAGCGCCCACGTCGACACCGTCCTCGTCGTGGGTGTTCCTGTCAAGGCACCAGGTGTACGTGCCACTGCCGTGCCTGTGACACACCGATCCTCGCTGATCCGATGCCGCACGCGGGCAGAACAGCCTCCCTCACGCCCCGGTCATCCCGGGGGAGGCGGGTACGTCTTCCTTCTTCGCGTTGACGACGAGGACGGCGACCAGCAGTGCGCCGAAGAGCAGGACGGCACCGCAGAAGAACGCGACGTGATAACCGTGCACGAATGCCGATGCGGTGACGGCCGCAGTATCGGCCGGATTGGTGAGGTGGTCTCCGACATAGCTCGTCACCGCACCGGCGTACAGCGTGTTGAGCAGGGCCAACCCCAGTGACCCGCCCACTTGCTGGGCGGTGTTGAGCACCGCGCTCGCAACGCCGGCGTCGTGGTCACCGATCCCGACCAGAGCTGTGCTGGAAGCGGGGATGAAGACCCCGGCCAGCCCGAAGCTCATGAGGAGAAGAGCCGGCAGAACCAGCGACCAGTAGTGGGTCTCAGGCGTGACCCGCGTCAGCAGCAGCATGCCGATGACCGCGATCACGAGCCCGGGGACCATCAGCGGCTTCGGCCCGACCCGTGGCAGGAGCTGGGAGACGATCCCAGCGGAGACGATGATGCCGCCGCTGAACGGCAGGAACGCGAAGCCCGACTTGAGGGGGCTGTACCCCAGGGTCAGCTGGAAGTAGTAGGTGAGGAACAAGAACATGGCGAACAGTCCCGCACCGACCAGCAGGAAGACCAGGTAGGAGCCGCCTCGGTTGCGGTCGGAGATGATGCGGACCGGAAGGAGCGGGTTGGGCGCTCGGAGCTCCCAGACCAAGAAGGCCACCAGCAGCACGACCGCGGCGGCGAGGAAGAACAAGGTGGTGCTGGAGGTCCAGCCCAGCACCTCGGTGCTGTGTCCCGGGTTCTTCTGCTTGGCGGCCTCGGTGAAGCCGTAGACCAGCGAGACGAGCCCGAGGGTAGCGAGGGCCACACCGGGGATGTCGTAGCGGGTGTCGCCGTGAGCCTTGCTCTCCCGCACGATCGGGATCGCTGCGATAGCGGCGCCGAGCGCGATCGGGACGTTGACGCCGAGGCACCACCGCCAGGACGCGTACTCGGTGAGGATGCCACCCACGATCAGGCCGATCGCCGCACCGCCTCCACTGATGGCGCCGAAGACGCCGAAGGCCCGTGCTCGCTCCTTCGGCAGGGTGAACATCACGGTGATCAGCGAGAGGGCCGACGGTGCGAGAAGAGCTGCGAAGGCCCCTTGCAGACCGCGCGCCGCGAACAGCAACGCCGCCGTCGAGGCGATCCCACCGAGCGCCGATGCGGCAGCGAAGCCGAGCAGGCCGACGATGAAGGTGCGCTTGCGCCCCATGAAGTCGGCTATCCGGCCCCCGAGGAGGAGAAGACCTCCGAAGGCCAGCGTGTACGCCGTGACGACCCACTGCCGGTCGGCGTTGCTGATGCCGAGGTCAGCCTGTGCCGACGGCAATGCGATGTTGACGATCGAGGCGTCCAGGATGATCATCAGCTGCGCGATCGCGATGACGCCGAGGGCCAGCCACCGCCTCGGGTCGAGCCCCTCGAACGGGTCGGTCGGTTCGTCGAGCGCCTCGCCGGCGACCTGGTATGCGTCCGTCACAGTCTCTCCCAAGGCTCTCGGTGGACCGACACGTTCGGTCCACCCCGGTGCTACATGTCTTCCGTGCTGATGAGCAGACTTGCAGCCAGCACCGACAAGACCGGCTGCCGCTGGCCCATTCCCGGCTGGGTGAACTGCATAGCCTTCTCGTGTATGTCGCAACACGCACTCCTGCTCGCAGCACGTCGGGTCCTCTGCTGCCTGTGTCGCGAGCCGATCACCTGCGGAAGTAGGAGCCGCCGTTGAGGTCGTCGAGGAGCGTCGGCCCCGTCGGTGACCACCCGAGGAGCTGCTGCGTCAGGGTGCTCGACGCGGGGATGTCCATGGCGAAGAAGGCCCCGATCCAGCCGAAGTGCCTCGCGACGTCTTCGGCCGGTACGGAGACCGCCGGCAGGTCGAGACCGCGACCGATGGCGTCGGCGATCTCGCGGGCCGGGACGCCGTTCTCGCCGACGGCGTGCAGGAGGGCACCGGCGGGTGCCCTCTCGAGGCCGAGGCGCACCAGGCGTGCAGCGTCGGATCGATGCACCGCCGACCATCGGTTCGTGCCGTTGCCGACGTACCCGGCGCTGCCCCGGTTGCGGGCGATGCCGACGAGGGCCGCGATGAACCCGTGGTCTCCGTCGCCGTGCACCGTTGGCGCGAACCGCAGGATCACGGTGTGGACACCACGGTCCACGAAGTCGAGTGCGAGGTTCTCGCTACCGCCACGGGGAGCATCGGGGCCGGAGAAGGGTGACCGGTCGCGTTCCGTCGCCTCCCGCCCCAACGAGAGCCCGGCGGTGCCGGAGGCGAGCAGGAAGGGGCGGCCCGAACCGGCGAGGACGGTGCCGATGGCCTCCACGGCCGCGCGCTCCGCCTTGTTGGATGCAGCGGGGTTGTCGAAGTCGTGCTTGTTGGCCAGATGGATCACTGCCTCGGCGTCGTCGGCGCCCGCGCGAATACTCTCGAGGTCATCGAGATCACCACGCCGGACCTGAGCTCCCTTCGCCGCGAGCGACGTCGACGACG
>JAWWPH010000191.1:0-14297 GCA_033850875.1 Nocardioidaceae bacterium
CGGGAACGTCGGCACGTACGACTCCGACGTCCCGCAACCCCACCACGGGGCCGCGGTCGGCGGGGAGACCCACCACACCCACAAGGTGCCGACAGGCGGCTGGTCGGCGCTGAGGTACCAGCACGTCGTCGAGAACGTCTGGCAACGCAACGCCGATGCCGTCGCCACGGCGATCGAGTCCCGGGTCCGCGCGGGCCACCGCCTGGTCCTGCTTGCCGGCGACCCCCACTCGATGACCCTGGTCATGGACAGGCTCGGCGAAACCCGGGCCACCGTCGTCCAGCTCGGCAGCGGCTCCCGCGCCGAGGACGGCGGAGACGAGGCACTGCAGCAGTCCATCCGCGAGGTGCTCATGGACCACACGACACGGCGCAGGCTGGAGCTGTCGCACTTCCTGAAGGACCGGCTGGGTCGCAGCGAGGCCGTCGCGACGGGCGTACGGGACGTCGCCGACGCGTTCGTGCGCGGACAGGTCGACACCCTCGTGCTGGACCCGGCGCAGGCGGCGGAGCTCAGCCTCGTGCCCGCTGAGCACCCGGGACTGGTCCTCGGAGCCGCACCGACAGATCAGCCGCTTCCCGCCGACCAGGCGCTGATCGCCGCGGCTGCGCTGACGGGCGCCGACGTCGTCGTGAGCAGCCGCGCCGTGATGGCCGGCACCCCCGTAGCCGCGCTCCTGCGGTGGGACCAGTCCTGAGCGTCGTCGTATCCGGTGAGGAAGCCGATGGAACCGATTCCTGAGTCACTCGAAGTGCTGACCCGCCTGTCCGCCACCGCTGAGGTCGATCTCGTCGCCGAGCTCAAGGATGCAGCTGCCCGCGTCGTGGAGGCGGCTCCCGACTGCATCGGCTTGAGCATCGCCTGGTTCGACGAAGGTCTCACCTTCTCCCTGTTGACGACCGCGGACGACCTGAGAGTCATCGACGCGGCGCAGTACCTCGAGGGTGGTCCCTGCGAGGTAGCGGCGCTGGACGATGCGGACGTCGAGCTCGCAGACATCCTCGACGAGCAGCGGTGGCAGCTGTTCGGCACGGCGGCGGCGGCCGCCGGTGTGCGCAGCTCGCTGTCGCTGCCGTTGCGTCACGGCGGCACCGTGTACGGGAGCATCAACTTCTACGGCAGCACCACCGACACGTTCTCCGGGTCGCAGGGCGAGCTCGCCCGCATGTTCGGGGCGGCGGTCGAGGAGGCCGTCGCGAACGCCGACTTGTCCATGGCGTCGGTCCGTCGCGCCCGCGGCGCCGTCGAGACCCTGGAGGACCGCGACAAGGTCAACAAGGCCATCGGTGCCCTGGCCGTCCGCGAGAACATCTCCGTCGAGGAGGCGCGCGAGCGCATCCAGGACGCGGCCGACCGGGCGGGAGCGTCCGTGTCGGCCGTGGCGGACCTGGTGCTGACGCAGCGACGGAGCTTGTGACCGACGGGGCGGTCGCGCGGCGCATCGCGCAGGTGATGGCCGACCTGGCTCGAGCGATGCAGCAGCCCGGCGAGGTCGCGCTCACCCTGCAGGCCGTGACCGCCTGTGCCACGGACTCCATCGAGAGTGCCGACTACGCCAGTATCTCCGTGCGGCACGGCGACGGCCGGCTGGAGACGCTGGCGCCCACCGACGCGCTCGTACGGCGCGTGGACCTGTTGCAGTTCGAGCTGTCCGAGGGCCCCTGCTACGACGCCGTCGAAGCAACCACCGTGACGCTGTCCGACGACCTGGCTCGCGACGGCCGCTGGCCGGCGTACGGTCCTCGTGTGGCCGCCCTCGGGCTTCGGTCGCAGCTGGGCATCCGCCTGGCGAGCGACGACGGCTGGCGCGTCGCGCTGAACCTGTACGCCCGTCGCCCGAATGCCTTCGACAGCGAGACGATCTCCTTGGCGCAGATGTTCGCCGACCAGGCCGCCGGCGCCATGGGCCTCGTCCGTACGGTGCAGACCTTGAACAAGGCGCTGGTGATGCGCGAGACGATCGGCCAGGCGGTCGGCATCGTGATGGAGAGGTACGCGATCGACCCCGATCGAGCAGTCGCCTTTCTGCTCCGCACCGCGCAGACGAGCAACGCGAGGATCCAGGACGTCGCCCAGGAGATCATCGCCGGCGCCGACCGGCGACCGGCCGGTCAGAACGAGTAGTTGGGAAGCCGTGTGATGTCCGCAGACTCGCCCGCCGGCGGCGACGCGTCCAGTGCCACGCCGTCCGCGGCGACCGGTTCAGCGCCGGGCGCCGTCGCGCCTGCAGCGGCCGTCGACACCGGGTCGATCCTCGCGATCCCGTTCTCGTTCGCCGGCACGCTCACGCCGGGCCTGCTGAGCATGCGGTTCCCGCTGATCGGGACCTGGACCTTCCTGCACCTGTCGATCGTCTGCGTCAAGACCTCGGCGGGCGCGGACATCGTGCTCGATGTGCTGTACAACACCAACTCCATCTACGGGAGCCCCGCCGCGCGCCCGCGGGTCGCCGCCGGGGCGCACGAGGGCACGAGCGTCAGCCCTCCGGTCGTCACCGACTTCACGGGCAGGCCGGGCAATCCCGGTGTCTTCGCATGTGGCATCGACTCTGTCGGGTCGGCCAGTCCCGGCGCTGACCTGACGTTGGCTCTCTATCTCACCTCGGCCTGACGTGGCGAGTCCCAACGTCCTCGTCGTCATGACGGACGACGCCCGAGTCGACGACTTCGACCAGATGAGACACCTGCACGAACGGATCGGCGCCCAGGGTACGGAGCTCACGCGCTTCTACGCCCCAGGTCCGCTCTGCGCACCGAACAGGTCGACGCTCCTCACCGGCCAGTACCCGCACAACACGGGCGTGACCAACAACCGCATCGGCGTCCACGGACTGCGCGCCGCCCAGACCCTGCCGGTGTGGCTGCACGCCGCCGGGTACACGACCAGCCTCGTCGGCAAGTACATCAACGGTGTCCGGGTGACCGACCGCATCCCCCCGGGCTGGGACAACTGGATGGTGCCAGGGCGCGGCGTGACCTACGACTACGAGCACAGCCAGATCAACGACAACGGCCGGGTCGTGCGACTGCGGCTGCACTCCAACCTGGCCTACTCGCTGCGGGCGCAGCACTTCATCCGGAGCCATGCCGACCGACCCTGGTTCCAGTGGGTGAGCTTCGTGTCCCCGCACGGCGGACACCCGCGCGAGCGGGTCGACGCGCCGCCGCTGACTTCCGACGCCGTCGGGCGGATTCCGGCACGACAGCCGGGCGGCATGGGGAACGGCCCGTTCGTGCGCGGCCGTTACCGCAACGCGTACAACGGGCCCACCCTGCCCGAAGGTACCGACATCGAGCGGTTCTGGAACGACGAGCGGCTCACGGAGATGCGCTGGCTGATCCAGCGCCGCCGCGACTCGCTGATCGACGTCGACGACCAGATCGACGCGCTGATGTCGGTACTCACCGAGACCGGGCAACGTGACCGCACCTTCGTCATCGTCGTGTCCGACAACGGCTTCCAGTACGGCGAGCACGGTCTTCACCCGGGCAAGGACCATCCGTACGAGGAGTCCGTGCGGATCCCGTGCTTCGTCAGGGGTCCGGGAGTGCGGCAGGGCTATCGCCACACGGGGCTGGCGGGAATGATGGACCTCGCGCCGACCATCGTGCGGATGGCCGGCGCAGAGGGCAGCGTGCCCGCCGGTTTCGCGTTCGACGGCAGGGCGGTGCTGGGGCGGATCAGCGATCCGAGCCTGGGCGATGAGGGCCACGACCGGACGATCCTGCTCGAAGCCGGTGACAACGGCGTGGACGGCGGGTGGATGTGGCGGGGCCTGGTGACCAGCAACCGCAAGTACGCGGAGTTCGCCGACGGGCAGCGACTCCTCTTCGACCGGGACCTGGACCCGCACGAGGAGACCAACCTGGTCCAGGACCGGCCTGCGGAGGTACGCCGGCTGCACGCGGCCCTGTCGGCTCTGGAGCGTTGCGCCGGCGACACCTGCCGGGTCGCGAACCCTCTCTGAGCCGACCAGCCCGGGGCTACTCGGCGCCGACGCCAGGCACCTTCCGAGTCCGGACCAGCTCTGCTGCGATCCAGCGCAGCCGTTGGCTGCTGTCCTGCGACACGCGGCGCAACAGCGAGAAGGCCCGCTCGGAGTCGATGTCGTAGCGCTCCATCAAGATGCCCTGTGCCTGGCCGATGACCGTGCGGTTGACGGCCGCGGCGTTCAGCCCCTCGATCTCCGTCGCGGAGACCAGGGCTACCGCTACATGGGCCGCGAGGGCCAGACCCTCGATGGCGTCGTCCTCCGTGAACGCGCCGGCCCGCCGCGAGTACAGGTTCAACGCACCCAGCGTGTCGGCGGCGGTGAACAGCCGGAAACACAGCATGCTGCGCACTCCGAGCTCATCGACGACCCGTGGTCCCCACACCGGCCAGCGCACCTCCGAGGCGAGGTCGGGGCTGTGCACGGTCTCCTGGTCCCAGATGGCGTCCAGGCACGGGCCCTGCTGGAACTCGTACTGGAGCTTGTCGCCCCTCTCGACCAGCTCGCTGGTGGCGGCCGGCGTCTCGATCGCACGATGCCGGTGGACGATCGACACGCCGGCTTCGTCACACCCCTCGATCAGCTCGGTGGCCAATCCCACCGACGCGGCCAGGGTGTGCTGCACGTCGCGTTCGGAGCTCAGGGTGCGGGCCGCCGCGGCGATCCGTTCGCTCAGGTCGGGTTGAGTCACTCAGCCAGTATGGTGTCCCGTCGAGTGGGCGCAAATGTCGGCTCGAGCGGGCGCAAAAGTCGGCTCGAGTGGGTGCAAAAGTCGGCTCGAGCGGGCGCAGAAGTCGGCTCGAGTGGGCGGAGAAGTCCCGTCCGGCAGGCTCCGGGCGGGCCTGGCATCATGGCGAGGTGCTCTCGTCGCTACCGGCCGGGCAGCTGCTGGCGCCGTCCGGTCCCGTGCACCGCCGGCCGCCACGCGATCGCGGGCTCGCATCGCTCCTGTCCTGCGTCTGGGTCACGTCGGTGCCGCGTGCGGCCGGGTCGCTGCGCGTCCTGCCCGACGCGGCCGTCGACCTCGTGTTCGCCGGCGGGCGGCTCGTGGCGGCCGGGCCCGACACGGGCCCTGTCGTCGAGGAGCTGCCCGAGGGGCGGGTGATCGGCTTCCAGCTGGCTCCCGGCGCTGTCGGCGCCGTATTGCATGTGCCGGCAACTGCCCTGCTGGACGCCCGGGTCGACGTCGCGGAGCTGTGGGGGCGCGAGGGCCGTGACCTGACTGATCGACTCAGGGAGGCCGACGGTACGGCCCAAGTGTGCGCTCTGGTCGAGGAGGCCGTTCTCCGCCACTCCGCCTCCCGCCGCGTGGACCGACCGGCGGGTCGCCTTCGTGCGCTGTTCTCTGCAGTGGACCGCGTCGACGGTCGGGCCTTCGGTGTGGGCGAGCGGCAGCTGCGAAGGCGGTGCCTGGCCGCGTTCGGGTACCCGCCGCGCACGCTGCGCCGGATCATGCGCTTCCAGCGGTTCATGGAGCAGCTGTCGACCGACCCGGTCTCGCCTCTTGCCGAGCAGGCCGTGGCGGCGGGCTACGTCGACCAGAGTCACCTGAGCCACGACGTGGGCGAGCTCACCGGCCTCACTGCAGGTGCCCTTCGGCGCGCGGTGAGCCACCCACTTGCCGGAGAGTGGACGGCGTGACCTACGCGAGGACCACCCACCGTGGCGCGAGAGCTCAGACCTCGTGCATCGAGGGCACGTACGACATACCGATGACGAGGCCCTCGTCGGACAGGAAGCGGCAGACGGTCTGGCCCCAGGGCTCGGTGCGCGCCTGGTGGAGCATCTCGTAACCCTCGCCGGCGAGCTCGTCGGCAGCAGCCGAGACGGCATCGGCGTCCGCGAGCTCGAACTCGATACTCGCCTGTGGTACGCGTACGTCGGAGGGCCATTCGTCGGTGCCGAAGCAGGCCTGGGCGGCCTGCTGCAAGGGCCACACACCGAAGTGCTTGCTGCCGCCGATGCTCTCGGTGTGGTAGTACTCGTCGCCCTCGCCGTGATCGAGCGGGAGCCCGAGCGCGTCGACGTAGAGTCTCCTGCTCCGCGGCGGGTCCTGGGTGATCACGGCGGTGCTGGCGATGAACTGGACGTGCATGGGGCTCCTTCTCGTGAGGTAGGCGCTCGGCCACTCCGGGCGTGACCTGGAACGCCGCACGCTAGCGCCGGCGACCCATGCACGTCTTGTACGAGTCGGTCACTTCCCTGTCGGGCAGGCGGAGACGGCTACCGGCGGCACAGCTCACTGTGGTAGCGGCACGCGACCACCTGAGGCGTCTCGATGGGCCGGCCGACGTCGATCGACCGCGCCAGGCGCAGGAACTGGGCCTGTGTCCAGGCCAGCGGACGCGCCGAGAAGGTACCTTCGCCCGGCTTGAACCGAGGGCTCGTCCCGACGGGCCGACGGTGGTCCCATACCTGCTCGGACATCAGCCCCGTCGCGTTGTCCGCCGACTTGGCCATCGCGTCCAGGTAGAGCTGGGCGCGGCGACCGGCCGCCAGACGGTACTCGCCGCGTTCCCCCGTGAGGAGCGGCCAGCCGCGCCCGAGCGTGATGCGGGAACCGTCGTCGGTCGGCTCCCAGCGGGAGCCGTCGCGCTTCTCCCCGTAGCCGTCGAACGACGCGCGATGCCAGAACGGGCCGTTGGGCGTCGCGAAGCGAAGCGTCCGGTCGACCACCGAGAGCGTGGACCGGATGTGGGGGTCGTCCGCCCGCAGGACCCCGAGCCGGACCAGCTCGAGGAAGCTCGGGTCCACGACGCGGCGCTCGTCGACGAGCGGGCCGCCGTCCGACACCTGGAACTTCGTCCCCGCGTTGGCGTCGCCCGTCGCGCTGATGCGCAGGAAGTAGGGCCGCTTGGACAGGGGCCCGGTAGTGGTGAGCGTCTCAGCGTCGAGGTTGGCCCGCCACGCGTCCGCGAGGGCGAGGTACCGGCGGGCGGCAGGGCGCGCGCCGTTGTCGCGGGCGATGTCGGCGGCACAGACCAGCCCCGCGATCTCGGCGGCGATCGTGGCCGGGGAGTAGCCGGCCGCGTTCTCCCAGCGCTCCTGCTCCGTCGCGGGGCCGTGAGCGGCGAGGTAGTTGGCCGACAGGCGTACGTGCCGCCAGTCGGCCTTGCCGGTCCGCCCCAGCTGGTGGGCGAGGATGATCGGGAAGGCGACCTCGTCCATCTGCAGGCTGGTGAAGACCGGGGTCCCGTCCAGCCGCGAGTTCTGCGGGAACGAGCCGTCCGGTCGCTGCTGGACGTTCCACAGGTAGCTCATCGCCCGGTTCGCCGCACGTACGTCGCCGTCAGCCAGCAGCCCGGTGGCGATCTGGTACAGGTCACGTGACCAGACCGCGTGGTACACGGGGATGTCGCGCAGCTCGAAGGCCCACGCCCACGGACGCACCGGCGCGGCGACGAAGCCTCCCCGGTAGGTCTTGTCCTCGCTGGCTGCCAGCACCATCGCGGACACCCGCCACAACGAGCGCCACCGTGCCGCACTCCGCGGAACGGGCCGCAAGGTGGCGAGGTAGTGCCGCCACCCGGAGGCGTAGGAGGCGGCCGTCGATGCGAAACCGGCCGACAGCGACGCGTGCGCCGTCCGGCTCGCCCGCGCGGCCGTCGTGCCGAAGCCGACGGCCACGGTGAGGTCGCGGTGACCAGGCAGTCCGGACAGCGACGTCTCACCGGTCTGCACCACGTTGCCGGGCCGGGGAGCCACGTACGACCAGTCCATGTGGTGGTCCGCGCGGAGATCGGTCCACCCGTCGCTGGTGCCCAGATACCCACTCGACACCCGGGTCAGGGCGGGCTGCGTGGCCACCGCCGATCCCATCCCGGGCTGGCTCGCGAGCAAGGTCGCGCCCCGACCGCGCCCCGTGTCGTCGGTGCCGTCGTCTCCCAGGGCGGGATCGTGCAGGAGGTAGACCTGGTACGGCTCGCCGGTGAGCGACCGGAAGACGACGTGCTCCAGCACAGTCGACCGCGCCGGGTCGGTGACGAAGGTCTTCGTGATCCGGTAGTCCCCCGACTTCGCCGTATTGACCACCCGGTACGTGAGGCCACGTCCGGCCAGTACCTGCGTCCGGTGCCTGGTGTCACGGTCCTCACGGTCGGTGAACGTACGGCCGTCGGACACCACCAGCTGGGAGTCCCGCACGCTCGGGGTGTCGATGCGGGGGTAGAACATCTCGGTAGCCCGGCCCGCCTGCACGGTGTACCAGACGCGGCTGCGCAGCCCGCGCGCCGTGCCGAAGCCGGTCTTCGCCCCGTTCGTCCACGTCGCGGCTGCACCCGGTGCGCCCGGCGCGGTCGGCGCCTGAACCCTGGCGTGCGCTGCGGAAGCGCCCGCGGACGACACCAGGGACGCCGCCGGGAGCAGGACCGAGACCACTGCCGCCACGAGCGCCGGCCGACCCGCTCGCACCACCGTGTCGACACTCATGGGAGCTCCTTCACTGACGGGTCCGGGCAGGCGCCGGGGACCGACTCGCTGGGTACCCTCCCACGAAACCCGGCGGTTCGTGAAGTGCCCGAGAGCCACCTGCTCGCGGACCGGGTCCGGGGCCGGGGCTGCGCCGGTCCGACGGGCGACGCGGGGAGTCGAGAGGTAGCGTCGATCCATGGCGAAGAAGAAGTGGTCCGACCTACAGCCGTTCCAGCAACGGCTGATCATTGGTGGCGGCGTAGCCGAGGCCGTCATGACGTTCCGGGTGCTGCGCGATCTCGCGAGGCGCCCGTCGGCGAACGTCCGGGGCCCGAAGGCCCTCTGGGTCGCCGCCTGTGTCGTCCAGCCGATCGGGCCGCTCGCGTACTTCGCCTTCGGGCGTCGCTGAACCGGCACGGGGGTCCGGGCCGGCAGCACAGACCGGCCCGACGGCTCGCCTGCCTACTATTCAACGGTGACACCTACCCAGTTGCGGGCGTTTGCGAACGTGGTGCGGCTGGGCTCGGTCAAGGCCGCCGCTGACGAGCTGCACGTCAGCGAGGCCGCGGTGTCGATGCACGTCGCCCAGCTGCGCAAGGAGCTCGACGACAAGCTGTTCGTCCGTACCGCCGCCGGGCTCGCGTTCACGCCGGGGGGGCTGCGCCTGGCCAGCCGGGCGGTGGAGATCCTCGGCCTGCAGGACCGGACGGTCCGCGAGGTGAACCAGGCCGGGCGGGGCCGCCGGATGCTGCGGATGGCAGCGTCGACGCTCTTCGCCGAGCACGCGGCGCCCGGGCTGATCGCCCTGTTCGCCGGGCGCGCCAACGACCTCGACGTCGAGCTCATCGTCCGCCCCGCCTCGTCGTTCCCGGCCATGCTGGCGGCTCGTACCGTCGACGTCGCCATCGGACCGGTGCCGGCCCAGCTGCCGGACACGCTGGTCCTGAAGCCGTTCCTGAACTACGAGGTGCTCGCCGTGGCGGGACCCGGCCACCCCCTCGCCGGGCGCAGCGTGAGCAACACGGAAGCCCGCAGGCAGACGTGGATGCTGGGACCGTCGGCTGCCGGCGAGGGCGTCGTCTCCGCGATGGTCCGCCAGCTCGGTGTGCCGGAGCAGAACCAGCGGATATTCCAAAGCGATGCCGCCGCACTCGAGGAGACCAAGCGGACCGACGGCGTGGCTCTCGCGGTGCGGTTCGCCGTCGCGGGTGACGTCGCGGAGGGCCGGCTCGTTCCCGTCGAGGGACCCGGCCTTCGAGCCGGAGGACGGTGGGGAGCGATGGTCCTGCCGCCGCACTCGCAGCTTCCCGCGGCGGCCGAGCTGCTGCGATTCATCACGACACCCCGCGCGACCCAGGCCATGGTGCGTGGCGCGGGTGTCCACGTCGGGCGTTTCAAGCCCGCCGTACACGTCACGCTCTGGAGCTAGCCGCGAGCGCTGCGGCCGGCTCCGGGCAACCGGGCTCCCGAGATCACTTCGAGCACATCCGCCAGCGCCCGCGTCGTGTGCGCCGGAAGGAAGTCGTGGCAGTACGGCAGCGCGGCGGCCATCGAGCCGACGAGTGGAGCGAAGCCCGGCGAGGCCGCACGGGGGTTGAGCCAGATCACGCGGTGCGCCCGTAGCCGAGCCCGTGCCATCGCCGCCGCCAGCCGCTCCGGCTCGTCGCTGTCCCAGCCGTCGGACGCGATCACGAGCACCCCGCCGCGGACGGCCGACCCGTGCCGCGAGGTGAGCAGCTCCCGGAGTGAGGACGCCAGGTGGGTGCCGCTGTACCGGTCGACGACACGGTCCGTCGCCTGCGCCATCGCGACCTTGGCCGAGCGGTGCGCCAGCGCGGGCGTGAGCCGGGTGAGTGAGGTCGAGAACGCGAACGTCTCCGCCCTGCCACTTCGCACGAACGCCCGCATCAGGTGCAGGTACGCGGTGGAGTACCCCTGCATGGACTGGCTGACGTCGGTGAGCATCACGATCGGCCGTGGCCGCTGGACGGGCCGCTGACGGCTCAGCAGGATCGGCTCCCAGCCCGTCCGCCGCGACCGGACCAGCGTCTCCCGCATCGCCACGCGCCGGCCCCTCGAGTGGAGCCGCTGCCGCCTGCTCTGCCGCATCGGCCACTGCCGGGCGGTCTGCTGGAGCCAGCCTCCCAACAGTGCGAGCTGACGCTCGTCGAGCGCGTCGAACGGGATGTCGGCGATCCGCTCCACGGCGCTGGGCAGCAGGTCCGGCAACGTCGAGCCGTCGGTGGTGTCGGCTGCGGCCTCGGTGACCCGGGGCAGGGTGTGCCAGGGCAGGCCGCCATCAGCGTGCTGCGCACCCGACTCCCGCCCGCCGGGCGCTCTCCGGTTCTCGTCACTCGGGCTCGCCGCCGGCGCCGCCGACCGGTCGAGCGGAAGCTCCGCATCGGCGAACACCGCATCGAAGACCTCGTCGAACGCGGGCAGCTCGCTGTGCCGGCGTACGAGGGTCACCCGGGCCACCCAGTAGAGCGACCGTCGGTCGCGCGGTGGTGCAGCGGCCAGCGCATCGGTGAACGCCCTGAGCGACGAGAGGCTGACGCCGACTCCCGCCGCGCGCAGTCGGCTGCCGAAGGGCACGACGAATGCGGCCCGGTCCACCGCGGGGAGCAGCAGCCCTGCTGCCGGCGCGGTGTCGAACGATGGGGGCACGAGGTCAGCTCAGCGCGTAGGTCTCGAGGGACGCGACGACCACGTCACGGTCGTCCGGGGTCTTGGCCAGCGCCCCGAGCGTCGCGATGACGTCGTCGCGGACGAGCTCGCCGGCGCCGAGCACGGACAGTGCGGCGACCCAGTTGATGGCCTCGGCGATCCCCGGCGGCTTGTCGACGTCGAGCGAGCGCACGTAGCCGACGAAGTGCGTCGCCGACTCGATGAGCGGATCGCTGGCCGCCGGCACCGACCGGCGCAGGATCGCCACGGCGCGCGCCGGCTCCGGATAGTCGAGCCAGTGGTAGAGACACCGACGACGTAGGGCGTCGTGGAGGTCGCGGGTCCGGTTGGAAGTGAGGACAACAACAGGGGGCTGGTGTGCTCGGAAGGTGCCGAGCTCGGGGATCGTCACCGAGCCTTCGCCGAGGAACTCGAGCAGGAGCGCCTCGAACTCGTCGTCGGCGCGGTCCACCTCGTCGATCAGCAGTACCGGCGGACGAGGGCCGGCGTAGCGCACGCATCGCAGGATCGGGCGCTCGAGCAGGAACTCCTCACTGAAGAGGTCGGCCTCGGTGAGCCGCTCGTGCTGCGCCTCGGCGAGGCGGATGGCGAGCAGCTGGCGCTGGTAGTTCCAGTCGTACAGGGCCTCGCTGACGGCGAGCCCCTCGTAGCACTGCAACCGGATGAGCGGGGCGTCGAGAGTCTTGGCGAGCGCCTGGGCTGCCGCGGTCTTGCCGACCCCCGGCTCGCCCTCGAGCAGGAGCGGGAGACCCAGCTCGATCGCGAGGAAGACGGCGGTTGCCGTGGCGGTGTCGACGAGGTAGTCGTGCGCGTCGAAGCGCTGGCGTACGTCATCGGCGCTGTTGATACCGGAAGTCACTCCGGGTGGTCCCGGAGGAAGTGGTCGCGGCAGCCGGTACCGCAGAACCAGTGCCCGACGCCGTCCACCACGGCATGCGGGGTGTCGGCGACGACCGTCACCGTCATCCCGCAGACCGGGTCGACGACCTGTGTCACGGGGGTCGGGGGGCGGCTCGCCGACGGTGCTGTGAGGCCCTCCAACCGGACGCTCCTGATGATCGCGGCCATGATGGACAAGGCGATCTCGGGTGCGGTCCGTGCCCCGATGTCGACGCCGGCATGGGTATGGACCCGTCCACGCTCCGCGTCGGGAAGGTCGAGCTCCGCGAGCACCTCCGTGCCTCGAGTGCGGCTGCAGACCAGCCCGACGAACCCGACACCGGCGTCGAGGGCGCGCCGGATCGCGCCGACCTCGTCGCCCCCATGGCTGGACACGACAGCGGCGAGCGCGCCGTCCGGCGCCGCGCCCTCGTGGGCACGTCCGACGACGAACCCCAGAGCCGGTGCGAGGGCGGCGACGGCGTCCGCTGTCGGCGAGGCGCCGACGAGGTACAGCACGGGCGACGGCAGCAGTGGCTCGAGGTAGATCTCCAGAGCTCCTCCCGACAGGCAGGGGTTCGACACGATGCGCGCACCTGGTGACTCGGGGAAGTCGGCCGCCCCGTCCGGCAGCACCCGCAGCAGCATGCTCCGGCCGGAGCTCAGGGCGTCGAGCGCCGCGGTGCGCACGGACCCGGCCGCGCACTGGCCGCCCACGAACCCCTCGATCGACCCGTCACCGAGCACGATGGCCTGGTCGCCGGAGCGGGCCGAGCTCGGCTCCTGAGCGCGGACCACCGTGGCGTGCACGAACGGCACACCCGAGCTGGTGAGCTCGGCGATCCGAGCGACGATCCGGGTTGTCGCCATTGCCTCGAGGTGTCTCCTGCCTGGTCGTGGTACGTCAGATCGGCGGCGTCGCCCGTCCCTGCATCGCGTCCCACACCCGAGACGGCGTGAGGGGCATGTCGGCGTGCCGGATGCCGTAGGGCCGCAGCGCGTCGACGACCGCGTTGACGACGGCCGGGGGCGAACCCACGGTCGCGGACTCGCCGACGCCCTTGGCGCCGATCGGGTGGTGCGGCGACGGGGTCACGGTGTGCCCAGTCTCCCAGTGCGGCACCTCCAGCGAGGTGGGAATGAGGTAGTCCATCAGGGAACCGCTGAGGCAGTTGCCGTCCTCGTCGAACGCGATCATCTCCATCAGCGCCATGCCCACGCCGTCGGTCAGGCCGCCGTGGATCTGCCCCTCGATGATCATGGGGTTGATCCGGGTCCCGCAGTCGTCGACGGCGATGAAGCGGCGCACCTTCACCTGGGCCGTGCCCGGGTCGATGTCGACCACGCAGATGTACGCGCCGAACGGGTACGTCAGGTTCTCGGGGTTGTAGCAGATCTGGGCCTCGAGCGCCCCCTCCATCCCGTCGGGCAGGTCGCCCGCGCCGTGCGCACGCATGGCGATGTCCTGGATCGTTACCGAGCGGTCGGGGTCGCCCTTCACGTTGAACGACCCCTTGACCCACTCGAGGTCGGCGACCGACACCTCGAGCATGCCCGAGGCGATGATCCGGGCCTTGTCGCGGACCTTGCGGGCCACGAGCGCTGCCGCCGCGCCCGACACCGGCGTCGACCGGCTGCCGTAGGTGCCCAGGCCGAACGGCGTGTTGTCGGTGTCGCCGTGGACCACGTCGATGTCCTCGGGCGGGATGCCGATCTCCTCGGCCACGATCTGGGCGAAGGTCGTCTCGTGGCCCTGACCCTGGCTCTGCACGGACAGCCGCACCACCGCCTTGCCGGTCGGATGCACGCGCAGCTCGCAGCCGTCGGCCATCCCGAGGCCGAGGATGTCCATGTCCTTGCGGGGACCCGCGCCGACGGCCTCGGTGAAGAACGCCACGCCGATGCCCATCAGCTCACCGCAGGCCCTGCGCTCCTCCTGCTCGCGGCGGAGGTCGTCGTACCCCGCGATGTCGAGCGCCACGTCGAGCGCGCGCTCGTACTCACCGGAGTCGTAGACCCAGCCGGTCTTGCTGGTATACGGGAACTGGCTGGGCTGGATGAAGTTCTTCCGGCGGAGCTCGACCGGGTCCATCTTCAGCTCGTACGCCAGACAGTCGACGATGCGCTCCACGAGGTAGACCGCCTCGGTGATCCGGAAGGAGCAGGCGTACGCCACGCCGCCGGGCGCCTTGTTGGTGTAGACCGCGGTCATCTTGCAGTACGCGGCCTCGATGTCGTAGCTGCCGGTGAAGACCCCGAAGAACCCCGCGGGGTACTTCACGGGGGCGGCGGTGCCGTTGAAGGCGCCGTGGTCGGCCAGCACGTTGGT
>JAWWPH010000192.1:0-4373 GCA_033850875.1 Nocardioidaceae bacterium
GGGTGCTCCATCGCGGGGAGGTGTCGCTCGAGGAGTGCATGCTCCAGAACGCGGCCGTCCGCGGCCTCGCGAGGTCTCGGCGGATCACCGGCTCGTCGGCCGCTCCTGGAGGCGGATGTGCCAGCGCTCCCACGGAGGAGCGAGCCGCCAGTTCAGCCTGAGGGTCCGGACCGCCCGGCGGAAGCGACGCCGGACCTGGCTCCACCCGCGCAGGGAGCGCGCCGACACCCCTACGACGAGGGTCCGGTCGTACGTCACCCTCCGACGTGGTCCGAGCGCGAAGGCGAGATCCATGTCGTCGTGGGTCTCGGGCTCGTACCGGTGCACGTCACCGCGTACCTGCTCCCAGACGTTGCGGCGGATCGCCATGTTCGAGCCCCACAGCGCGCGGTGACCCAGGGCTGCGTGGACCAGCACGTAGTAGCTGCCGAGGTACACCGGGCGCGCCAGCTGAGCCAGCCACTGCGGCAGGTCGTAGAACCGGCCGGAGCCGGTGACCGCGTCCGGAGCAGGGCGCGCGCCCATGACCGCCGAGATGTGGGCCACCCAGTCCGGCGGAGGAACCGTGTCGGCATCACAGCGGGCGATCACGTCCCCGCGGGCGGCGTCGTACCCGGCCGCGGCCGCGGCGGGGATCCCTACGACGGGCTCCGCGACGATGCGTGCCCCGTACCGAGTCGCGATGGCCGCGCTGTCGTCGGTGCTGGCGTTGTCGACGACGACGATCTCCATCGGCGCCAACGTCTGGCGCGTGAGCGAGTGCAGGCACCAGCGCAGCGCCGCGGCGTCGTCTCGCACGGGGATGACGACCGATACGGTCGGACGGCCCGATCCTGCGTTCGTCATCGGGACCGCACCCGTGCGGACCTGGCGACCACGAGACCGGCGACGAGCGCACCCAGGCAGTCGGCCATCAGGTCACCGATGGTGTCGCTGTACCCGACCTGGATCCGCTGGTCGAGGTGCGTGTGGCCGAACCACTCCCCCGCCTCCCACAGCGTGCCGAGGGCGAGGCCGAGCGCCCAGACCGCCACGACCACGCCCGTTCCGGCACGTCGCAGGGAGCGGTCGGTGGCGGGCGGCAGGACCGACGCCGTGACCAGGAGGCGGTGGACGACGGCGGCGACGAGACCGCACGCGACCGTGTGCACCACGTTGTCGAGCTCGTCGTAGCGCACGTAGAGGTCCTCGACGGCGCTCCACGCGGCGAAGAGCAGCGTCGCGCCATAGGTCAGGTCGACCACCGGCCGGGTCGGGACCATCCGAGGCAGCATCAGCCCGCCGAGCACCAGCGCGAACAGCGCCGCGTTGACCCACTCGCCGCCGGCGGCGGCCCAGACGAGGCTGCCGGCACCGCCGACCCTGAGCACGTCGGCGAGGAGCCGGACCGCGACCGAGGGCAGCCTGGGACGCCCGCCGGACGCCCGGGCAGGAGCGACGTCGCGGCGAGCGGACACCGAGCTGCTTTCAGCGACCAAGGGTGATCCAGAGCAGCAGCTGGGTGACGAGGAACCCGGTGACGTAGTTGAGCACCAGGAAGCGGCGCCACCCGGCGTTGGCGGTCTCGCAGTCGCTGTCGGCGACGGAGGCGTACGGCGCGATGTTGGCGACGTACCCGACGGCGAGCAGGCCCGCGAGCCTGCCCGGCCAGTCCGTCGCGGCGAGAAGCACTACCCCGGACACGGTGTAGGCGGCGATCGCGAGGCGCACCGTCGCGGCACCGCCGAGCCACGTCGCGACGGAGGCGATGCCGGCCCCGACGTCGGCCGAGATGTCCTGCACCGCACCGAAGGCCTGTGACGCGACCCCCCAGCAGAAGAAGGCGGCGAAGACGGCGACCGCGGTGATTCCGAACGGCCCGCCGACGAGGACGTACCCGAAGAGGGCGGGTCCGACGAAGTGGCTGCTCGAGGTCAGCGAGTCGACCAGCGGGCGCTCCTTGAAACGGAAGAGGGGCGCCGAGTACGCGATGACCGTGAACAGCACGACCACGAGCACGAGCGTGGAGCGCAGGGTGCCTGCGGCCACGAGTACCGCGACGAACGGGAGGTTCGCGAGGGCAGCCGTCGCCAGCACCAGTCCGTGCCAACGGTCGCTCAGCACGAGCCCCTCGACGCCGCCCTTGCGCGGGTTGCGGAGGTCGGACTCGTAGTCGAAGACGTCGTTGACCCCGTACATGAGGAGGTTGTACGGGACGAGGAAGTAGACGGCGCCGATCCAGAAGACGGCATCGACGCCGCCGCCGCCGAGCAGGTAGGCAGCGCCGAAGGGGTACGCCGTGTTGACCCAGCTGAGCGGGCGCGACGACCCCAGCACCTGCCGGACGCCGGCGCCGAGCGACCGCGGCGCGACCATGCTGTCAGTGCTCACGTGACGTCGCCCTCCTTCCGAGCAGAGCCCACAGGGCCGGCAGGGCGAGCGCCGCGGCGACCGGCCACGCGAAGTCTTCGATGGGAACACGCGCGACCCGCAGGCCCAGCAGAGCAGCGGTGTCGTACCGGAACAGGTCGAACGAGATCATGATGCTGTCGAAGACGGCGGTGAGGACGACGAGGATGAGCGCAACGGTGGCCGTGGTGCGCCACCACGACGGGGCGAGACGCCCCGCCAGCGTCGCCGTGACTGCAGGCACGGCCGCCACCACGAGGAAGAGCAGGGCCAGCAGCGCGTAGGTCATCGGCGGGCACCCGGGCTCGGGGCGCGTGCCGTCACCAGGCGGTCCACCAGGGTGTGGAGCACCAACGTCACATAACACAGGAAGAGGACGAAGAAGAGCTCCTCGACCGGCACGTCCGGCGCGATCTGCAGCCCCGTCATCAGGTCGCTGCCGCTGCGCCGGTAGAAGCCGAAGTGCACCGCAAGCAGGTCCCACGCCAGGAAGAACACCACCCCGGCCGCCAGTACCACTGCACCTCGTCGGGCGTCCGACCACAGCACGAGCCCCCAGCGGTGGTCGACGAGCGCGATGCACGCCAGTGCCAGCAGCAGGGCGGCGAGATAGCTCCACTGGGTCATCCGGCGACCTCCAGCGGCTTCGAGGACCGATCCCCCCGGAGGTGCTTGACGACGAGCTCGGCGCTGATCAGGCACATGGGCAGGCCGATGCCGGGCAGCGTACTGGCGCCGGCGTAGTACAGCCCCGACACCTTGCGCGAGACGTTGCCCGTCCGGAAGAGGGCGCTCTGGCGCAGCGTGTGCGCCGGGCCGAGAGCGCCCCCGGACCAGGCGTTGAAGTCGTCGGCGAAGTCCCGGGGGCCGAACGTCCGGCGTACCACGATCCGCGAGCGCAGGTCGGGCAGGTTCGCCCACGAGGCGATCTGGTCGATCGCTGTATCGGCGACCTTCTCGATCGCGGCGTCGCCGTCGCCGTCGACGCCGCCCCTGCCCAGCGTGACGTCGGCAGGGACCGGTACGAGCACGAAGAGAGCCTCGCAGCCTGCCGGGGCGACGGTCGGGTCGGTCGCGGAGGGTTTGGACACGTACGACGACGCGGGCTCGGGGACCCGCTTGTCGGCACCGAAGATGTCGCCGAAGTTGCGGTTCCAGTCCTGGGTGAAGAACAGCGAGTGGTGGGCGAGCTGCGGCAGGGCGCCGCGTACGCCGAGGCAGGCCAGCACCATCCCCGGCCCAGGGTCTCGGGCCTCCCAGTACCGGTCCGGGTAGGTCTGCAGCCGCTCGGGGAGGAGCTCGGTCTCCATGTGGTGCATGTCGGCCGCCCCCACCACGATGTCGGCCGACAGCTCCCGCTCGACGCCGCCGGCGTCGAGGTAGCGGACGCCGCCCACCGCGGCGTCCGCCCCCCGTCGGCCGGCCCGCCGCGTCCTCACGCCGGTCACGGAGGCGCCGGTGTGGAGGCGCGCGCCGGCCCCCCGGGCGAGGTCGGCGATCACCTCCACGAGCCGGACGAACCCACCCTGCGGGTAGAGCACGCCGCCCTCGAGGTCGAGATGGCTCATCAGGTGGTACAGGCTCGGGGCGCGCGCGGGCGACGTACCGAGGAAGACGGCCGGGTAGCCCAGGATCTGGCGGAGCCGCTGGTCACGGAAGCGGCTCGCGACGAAGGAGTCCAGCGACGACGTCAGGAGCCTGGCCAGCCGCGGCGACCTCGCCACGACGTCCCAACGCAGCATCGACGGCACGGAGTCGAAGCTGGAGTAGAGGAACCTCCGAAGCGCGACGTCGTACGCATCGGCCGCTGAGTCGAGGTACTGCTCGAGCCGGACGCCGGCGCCCGGCTCGATCCGATCGAAGGTCGCCACGTTGGCACGCCGGTCGGACCCGATGTCGACCGGGGCGTGGTGGTTCTCGTAGAACACGCGGTAGCCGGGGTCGAGAAGGGTCAGGTTCAGCACCTCGGCGGCCGAGGCTCCGAA
>JAWWPH010000300.1:0-3162 GCA_033850875.1 Nocardioidaceae bacterium
AAGAGTAGGTAGCGGTTCTTGCCGGCGGCTTTGGCGGCGTACATCGCCGTGTCCGCCTGCCTCAGCAGCGCATCGGCATCGTCGCCGCTGTCACCCATGACGATTCCGATACTCGCGGTGACCGCCACCTCTCGCTTCTCGATGATCACCGACTCGTCGAGAGCCTTGAGCACCCTGGCGGCTGCGGCGACGGCTGCGGTCTGGGAGGTCTCGTCGATGAGGATGGCGAACTCGTCACCTCCCAGTCGGGCCACGGTGTCGCCGGGCCGTACGCACAGCTGCAGCCTCTCCCCGACCGCCAGCAGGAGGAGATCACCGGCAGCGTGGCCGAGGGAGTCGTTCACCGTCTTGAAGCCGTCGAGGTCGAGGAAGAGCACGGCGATGCCTGTCGGGTGCCGTCCCGCCGCGACGACCGCGTGCTGCACCCGGTCGCGGAACAGGGCGCGGTTCGCCAGACCGGTCAACCCGTCGTGGAAGGCTTGCTTGGTGAGCTGACGCTCGAGCTCCTTGCGCTCCGAGATGTCGCGGACGATGACCGAAGCACCGATGAGTTCTCCCGTGGTGTCGAGCGTGGGTGACACAGTCAGCCCGATGGCGATCCCGTACCCGTCTCGGTGTCGGCCGACGGTCTCGAAGTCGTCGATAGGGCTGCCCGCGGCGATCCGGGCCAGCAGGTCGTCGTGTTCGTCGAGCAGCTCGGAGGGTGCGAGAAGGTCGAGTCCCTGACCCAGCATGTCTGCAGCGGGATAGCCGAAGACGCGCTCGGCGCCGGCGTTCCACGAGAAGACGACACCGTCCAGACCGACACCGATGATGGCGTCACGCGACGACTCCACGATGGCCGCCAGGCGAATACCCATCGACGCCGCCTGGCGCTGTTCGGTCACGTCCTGGACCGAGACGAACATCGTGGTCACGTGCTCGACCTCCTCGCCTACGGCCTGTCCACGTGCCTCGACGAACCGCTCGACTCCGTTGGGGCGCACGATCCGGTACTGCTCGTGGAAGCCGGCTCCGCTCGGGGCGGTCGCCTCGATGCGGCTGAGGACCCGCTGCCGGTCGTCGGGATGCGTGAGCAGGTTCAGCTCTTCGAAGGTGGTGTCGTGACCCGGGCTGGTGCCGAGGATGCGGTGCAGTTCGTCCGACCACTCCATCCGGTTCGACGGCGGTCGCCAGCTCCAGCTCCCGAGGCGTCCGATGCGCTGGGCCTGCTGAAGGTGTCGGTGGGTTGTGTGCAGGTTCTCCCGAGCTCCGTCGAGGGCAACCGCCGTGCGTGCCACCTCGTCCTGCATCGTGTTGAAGCTGGAGGCCATGGCGCCCAGCTCGTCGGAGGTGTGCACGGCGATATGCGCCACGTCGACACGGGCGCGTGCGGACGCCAGATCGCCGGCCGCGAGACTCTCCATCGCCTTCGTCAGGTCGAACAAGGTGCCCGTGGCAAGCCGGCGTGCGGCGGCCGCTACCTGTCCCGCCGCCTCGGCGATCATGCCGGGCAGGACCAGCCCGACGGAGATGGTGACCAGGGCGACGGCAACGAAGATGTCGGCGAGGGCCGACTTGAGCTGCGGCTCGACCCCGCCGAGGCTGTTGACGGCGATGAGGTATCCGGCGCTGTCCAGCAGCATCACGAGAAGCATCGCTCCCGTGAGTTTGACGTGCAGAGACAATCGCGGCCCGCGGTCGCCGCTGCCACGTTGGTCCTGATGGACACGCCACGCGTACAGCGCCGCCCCCGAGTATGCGAGGGTGACGCCGAAGACGACCGTCGGCAGCCCGAACTGCTCGAACCCGAAGACCGCACTGACGGCCCACACGCTCGCCGCGACCAGACCTGCGGCGATGGCGCCCCGAGGGGCCCGGTACGGCCGGTGGAGGTCCGGTGAGTGCCGGCGCAGCAGCCAGACCGCAACGCTGGGCAGCGAGATGCCGATCAGGTACGTCAGGTTCGCAGCCGCGATCATCCAGACCGGATCGCCGATGAGCAGGAAGACGATCGACATGCCGGCCGTGAGACAGGTCGCGAACCACGGCACGTCCCGCTTGGAACGGACGGCGAACAGTCGTGGCAGCAGCCCGTCCTCCGCGAGCTGCGCCAACGTCCGGGACGCGCCGGCCAGTGGTTGCAGGGTGCCGTGGAACATGTTGAGAACGATGAGCCACACGGCCGCACCCCT
Source organism: Nocardioidaceae bacterium (assembly GCA_033850875.1). Classification (GTDB taxonomy): domain Bacteria; phylum Actinomycetota; class Actinomycetes; order Propionibacteriales; family Nocardioidaceae; genus DASQEH01. The sequence goes on from JAWWPH010000300.1 coordinate 2,175, forward strand.
GGCGGCTCCTCCGAAGATCGGAGCGAACGTGGGGCCGAGGGACTGGGCGATGTCGCCCTCCAGCCCGCGGGGTCCGATGACACCCAGCCACACGACCGGTACCACGACGAAGAAGAGCACCGCCATGGCCGCACTCGCATAGAACGCGCGAGGCACGTTGCGGTTGGGGTCGATGGTCTCACCCACATGGCAGCCGGCCGCTTCGAAGGCGGGTGCGGCGAACCCGATCAGATACAGCCCCGCCATCGCGCTCGTCACCGACCCGAACAAGCCCTTGAACGGTGTGAGCAGGGAGTAGTCCGTGGCCTGGTGCCAGTCGACCTGGCCCGACACGACGGGGATGACCACCGAGAGGAAGGCCAGGACGGCTGCGCCACTGGCTATCCATACCGCCACCGTGGCAACGGTTCGGACCCCTCGGAAGGTGACAACGGTGAAGACCAGCAGGATCGCGATCGCCAGCACCGTGACCGGGATCTGCGGCAGGTACCACTCGTGCAGGGCGGCGGCGGACAGCAGCGACGTGAGGCCGCACGTCGGGACCCATCCCCACCAGTAGCACGTGCCGGCGAGGTTGGCGAGGACGCCGCTGTACGGACGGAAGGCCTCGCCGCAGACGGCTGCTACGCCGCCGACCCGGTTCGGCCACATCAAGAGCAGTTCCATCCACCCCGGCATGGCGGCCAAGGCGAGCAGCAACCCGATCACCAGGAGCGGGATGGCCGCCGTTCCCTGCGCGACCAGCAGCACTCCGAGAAGGAAGAGGCTCTGATTGCTCCCACCCATCGCCAACGCTGCCGTGCGAACCCAGCCCAGCCGCCGCGGGTGAGGAAGCGGCGAGCCTACTTGGGTACTACTCAGCGTAGTTCTATCCCTACGCAGAGTCATATAGCCCATTCTGCCCTGCTCCGGCTCTTTTTGTTGCCGTGCGCCGAAGCCCGAGCCGCGGCCCTCACCGTGCCGTCAGGCGGTAGTGGACAGCGCGGTC
>JAWWPH010000313.1:0-3513 GCA_033850875.1 Nocardioidaceae bacterium
GCGACCACCGGGACCGCCGCCACTCGTGCGCCCGTTGCCGGCCTGCGCCCCAACGTCATTTTGATCCTTACCGACGACCAGAGCCTCACCGACATGTCGGTGATGCGCCACGTGCGGGCGCGACTCGGGCAGCGAGGAACCACTTTCACGCACGCCTACTCGCCGTACCCGCTGTGCTGCCCGGCCAGAGCGACCCTCCTGACGGGGCAGTACGCCCACAACCACCATGTCTTCGGCAACCTGCCGCCCTACGGCGGTTTCCAGGCGTTCGACGACACCAACACCTTGCCGCTGTGGCTGAAAGGTGGCGGCTACTCGACAGCGATGCTCGGAAAGTACCTGAACGGCTACCCCACACCGGGTGAGGAGACCTACGAACCGCCGGGCTGGGACACCTGGCGGGTCCCCGTCGCGGGGATCTACGACTACCGGCGCTGGACGCTCAACGTCAACGGCAGGCTCGTACCGTACTCGGGCACGTACGAGACCGACTTCGTCGCGCAGGAGGCAAGCGCCCTCGTCAAGGCGTACGCCGCGAAGAAGAAGCCCTACTTCCTGTGGGCGGGATTCCTGGCGCCGCACTGGGGCCGACCGTGGGACCCCGGCGATCCCCACCTGCCGACCGCCCATCCGTCGCCGCGGTACCGCGGCACGCTCGCGAACGTCCGGTTGCCCGCGAAGAAGAGCATCAACGAGGTCGACGTCAGCGACAAGCCGCAGTTCATCCAGGACTCGCCGATCAAGCCCTGGTACGCCCTGCGCCAGGTCAACGAGCAGCGGCTCGAGTCGCTGCTGTCGGTCGACGACGCCGTCAACGCGATCATGAACGCCGTCAAGGCGAGCGGTGAGGCCGACAACACCCTGGTGATCTTCACCTCCGACAACGGCTACCTCATCGGGGAGCACCGACGGGTCGGCAAGGACATCGGCTACGAGGAGGCCACCCGGGTACCGCTGGTCATCGCCGGACCCGGCTTCGAGACCGGTCAGACGCGCGATCAGAAGGTGACCCTCGCCGACATCGCCCCGACCATCGCCCAGGAGGCGGGCGTGAAGCCGCGGCTGGTCGAGGACGGCAAGCCGTTGACCCGGATCGCCGCCGACCCGCGGACTCCCGACACCCGCACGGTCCTGCTGGAGGGCGGACCGACGAAGGCCGACCCCACCCGCTGGTACACCGGCATCCACACCAACCGCTTCGTCTACGTCGAGTACCGCACGAGCGGCGAGAGGGAGCTGTACGACCTCAGGCGCGACCCGGAGCAGCTGCGCAACCTCGACGTCCGGTCACCCGGCAGCGCCGAGGAGGCGAAGCTCGCCCGGGCGCTGGCCACGCTGCGCACCTGCGCGGGCAGGGTGTGCCGGGAAAGTGTCACCGAGCTGGCGCACTGACCGCGCCGGCCACCGCTGGCGTCAGTGGCCCCCGACGAACGGCGCCACCGCCCGGGCCAGCATGCTCTGCCTCCCGGTCAGGCGCTCCTCGTGGTCGGCCGCGGTCATCGCACGCAGGCCGGCGTTGACACCCACCCACCGCAGCGGCTCGGGCTCCCAACGCCGCGACCGGTGGTTGACCCACGGCAGGCCGACCAGCTCGGAGTCCGTGCCCGTGACCAGGTCCGCGAGCGTCCGTCCCGCGAGGTTCGTGGTGCTGACGCCGTCGCCGACGTAGCCTCCCGCCCAGCCGATGCCCGTCGCGCGGTCGAGCCCGACGGATGCCATCCAGTCGCGGGCGATGCCGAGCGGCCCACCCCACGAGTGGGTGAACTCGTGCCCGCGGACGGCGGGGAAGAGGTCGACCAGCGTGTCGCGCAGCGCGCCGAAGACCGTGGCGTTGCGGTCGTACTCCGGTTCGACGCTCGACGAGAAGTGGTACGGCGCGCCCCTGCCCCCGAAGACGAGCCGGTCGTCGGCGCTGCGCTGACCGTAGATGACGAGGTGCCGGTGGTCGGAGAAGGTCGGGCGGCCGGCCAGGCCGATCTCGTCCCAGACGCTCGGCGGCAGTGGGGCCGTCGCCACGATGAGCGAGTACACGGGGATCACGGCCCGCTTGAGCCCCTCGAGCGCGGGCGTGAAGCCTTCCGTCGCCCGCACGACGTACTGCGCCCGGACCCGCCCGTGCTCGGTCCGTACCATGCTGGGCGCGATCGCGTCGACGCGGGTGTGCTCGTACACGCTGACGCCTCGTGCCTCGACCACACGCGCGAGCGCACGCACGAGCTTCGCGGGCTGGATCCGCGCGCAGTGCGGCGTGTATGTCGCGCCCAGGGCCCGGGTGGCCCGTACGTGGTCGGCCGCTTCGTGGGGGTCCAGCAGTCGGACGTCGTCCTCCGTGTCGCCCCATGCGTACGCCGTCTCGACCTCCGCACGGGCCCGGGCGAGCTGGACCTCGGTACGCGCGAGCACCACGGTGCCACCCTTGTGGAAGTCGCAGTCGATTCCCTCGGCCGCGACGACGCGGCCCACCTCGTCGACGGTTCCGCGCATCGCTGCGGTGAGGGCGAGGGCCTTGGCGCGAGACGAGCCCGGAAGCGACGCCAGGCGAGCCCGGGACACGGGGAACAGCGCGGACGCCCACCCGCCGTTGCGCCCGGACGCGCCGAAGCCGGCGACCTCCCTCTCGAGCACGGCCACCCGCAGCGACGGGTCGCGCTCGGTGAGGTAGTACGCCGTCCACAGGCCCGTGAGGCCCGCACCGACGATGGCGACGTCGACGTCGAGGTCGCCGGGCAGAGCCGGGCGCGGAAGCAGCTCGTCGCCGCTGTCCTCCAGCCACAACGAGATGTCGGAGTAGGTCACCGAACTCCCCACGAGTAGGTCTGTTTGTGCAGCTTGAGGTAGACGAACGACTCCGTGCTCCGTACCCCGGCGATCGCCCGAATACGCTTCGAGAGCAGCTCCAGCAGGTGGTCGTCGCTCTCGCACACGACCTCGACGATGATGTCGAACGACCCGGCCGTCACGATGACGTAGTCGATCTCCGCCATCCTCGCCAGCGCGTCGGCGATCGGCTCGACGTCGCCCTCGACGCGGATTCCGATCATCGCCTGCCGCGCGAAGCCGAGCTGGAGCGGGTCGGTCACGGCGACGATCTGCATCACGCCGCTGTCGAGCAGGCGCTGTACGCGCTGCCGCACGGCCGCCTCGGACAGCCCGACGGCCTTTCCGATCGTGGCGTACGGCATCCGGCCGTCCTTTTGCAGCTGCTCGATGATGCCCTTGGAGACGTCGTCGAGATGCGGAGGTGAGCCGCCGGTCCGCGATGCCATGTCAGCCGAGCCCGAGCGACGCGCCGAGCCCCTTGACCGGCTCCTGCACTGGTCCGGCGTTCGTGACGCGCGAGCGGCGCAGGACGAGCCCCGTGACGGCGATGACGGCGATGGTCACGCCCAGCATTATGGTCGCCAGGGCGTTCACCGACGGCGTGATCCCGAACCGCACTGCCGAGTAGAGCACGATTGGCCAGGTGTTCGTGGTCCCGTTGGTGAACGCGGGCAGCACGTAGTCGTCGAACGA
>JAWWPH010000339.1:0-2638 GCA_033850875.1 Nocardioidaceae bacterium
GCGTTCCGGCGAGCCTGCCCCGGTCCCCGGAAAGCGCGTGCAGGACCGCGCCACTTTGCGCTACGGCGAGACCGTCGCCCAGCTCATCCTCGTCGACAGCCGTTGCGTAGGCCTGCCGGGCGCTGTCCCAATCCCCGGTCAGCAACAGCGCGTGGATGAGGTTGGCCGCGCCGAACCGCATGACGTACCGGAAGCCGATGCGCCGGCAGTGCGCCAGCGATGCTCGAGTCGCTTCGACGGCCGCCGGGGCGTCGATGCTGATCAGCTGGTCTGCGAGGTTGAGCAGGGCTCGAGCCGCAGCGGCACTGTCTTGCGCAGACTCAGCACGGCGGACCGCCTCCCGCAGGTTGGCGATGGCTTGTACCGGACGACTGGCCATTCCGTGTGCGACGCCCCGGATGCTCAGCAGCCCAGAAAGGACAGCGTCAGGCAGATCGAGAGCCTGCGCCTCGGCCAGGGCCGCCGCAGACCCTCGCTCCGCTTCAGCGGAATTGCCGGCGAACGCTTCCAGGGTCGCCAGCTCCGCGAGGGCGGCGACGGTGTCCGCGTCCGGTTCAGCCCTCAGCACGGCCAGCGCGGCGGTGATGTGCACGCGGGCGTCTACCAGCCGACCCTGTCGGCGGAGGGTGGCGCCCATCCCCTTCTCGGCTCGGGCAACATCGCGGAGTCGGTCATGGCGTCGGTAGAGCGTCGCGGCGATCTCGTAGTGGCTGAGCGCGGCATTCTGGTCACCGCTGCTCCCGGCCGAGTCCGCTGCGCGTTCGTGAAGAGCGGCGGCGGCAAGGTCCGAGGACGGCATGCCCTGTTGCGCGAGGAGCTCCGCGGCGGCTGTATACGCGCCGGCGGCTGCGGCCGGAGCCCCGGCGCGACCGGCACGCTCGCCGGCCCTGGTCAGCATGGCGACCGCCTGCAGCTGCAGGTCGGGTACGTCGGGATCGTCCGGGACGGCTCGCAGGGCGTCGATCAGATGCGCCGCGATGACCTCGGCGATCTCCTCGCCGCCGTCTGCGAACGCCGTCTGCAGGTGTGCTGCCACCGCCAGGTGCCGCGCCTTGCGTTCGCGCCTCGACAACGTGTCGTAGGCAACCTGCCGGAACATCGTCTGAATGAAGCCGTAGTGCCCGCGCTGGGGTGACAGCGGGTCGGCGCGTACGCCAAGCACCTCCCGGCGCACGAGCTCGCCGAGTAGTCGACGCACTTGTTGTTCTGGCTGGTCGGAGACCGCGATCAACGCCTCGGCCGGGAAACTGCCGCCGAGAACTGCGGCGTCGGCGACGAGCCGCCGTGCATCGGGGTCCAGAGTGTCCAACCGCGCGGCTAGCAGCGACTGCAAGGAGGCCGGCACCGCGAGCTCCCCGACGTCGCCCACGAGACGGTATAACCCGTCGCGGGGTTGCACGATGTCCCGGTCGATGAGCATGCGCACCGTCTCCACGGCGTACAGCGGAACCCCCTCGGCACGGGCAGCGATCGCGGCCTTCGCAGAGGCGGGCATGCCCGGCACGAGGCCGTCGAGCAAGGCATCCAAGGATGCGTCGTCAAGGGGGTCCAAGGACAGCGTCGTCGTGTTGCGTCGACCATGGCCCCAGCCGGAGCGTCGGGCCTCTAGCTCGGGACGAGCCAGGGTGAGGACGAAGACGGGAGCGTCGCGCGCCCAGTCGAGAAGATGCTCCAGGAAGTCGAGCAGCCCGGCGTCGGCGAAGTGCAGATCCTCGACCACCATCACCACCGGCGCCTGGTCGGCGAGCCGCTCGAAGAACAGCCTCCACCCCGCGAACAGCTCGTCTCGACCCAGCGTCGGGCCCGGAACGCGATAGTCCACGCCGAGGAGCTGCGCAAGCCGCGGACCCACATAGGCCCGCTCGTCAAGATCGGTCAGCCAGCCCTCCAACCCCGCGGTCAGCTTCTCCGCGGCAACCGCCGAGGAGTCCTCCTCGGCGATCTGCAGCCGCTGTCTCACCATCTCGGCCAACGCCCAGAACGCGACCCCTTCCCCGTAGGACAGACATCGGCCGCGATGCCACCACACGGTGGCGGCCAGTCCGTCGATGTACTTCTCGAACTCCCAGCCCAGTCGCGACTTCCCTACGCCGGCCGCACCGGTGACACTGACGAGCCGAGGTGACCGACGGTCGACGCAGGCGTGGAACAGCTCTTTCACGAGCCGCAGCTCGGTGTCCCGTCCGACACAACGGGCCTCCAGGCCGTCGATCCGCTGTGAGCCTCCCACCCCGGACAGCACTCGCTCGGCCCGCCAGAGGCGAACAGGGCCTGACTTCCCCTTCAACAGGTGGTCGCCGGCCGAGACGAACTGCACCGCTGCCTCAGTCACACGCTGAGTGCCGTCATCCACGAGCACCTCGCCAGGCGAGGCCGCCGACTGCACCCGAGCCGCGGTATTGACCGGGTCCCCGGCCACCATTCCCTCACCCCTCGCCCCCATGGTGACGGCAACGGACCCCGTCACCACGCCCGCCCGAGCCGCCAGGTCGACCGCCCCGACCTCACGACCCAGCGCGGCCACCGCCTCCACGAGTTCCAGCGCGGCGCGCACGGCCCTTTCGGCGTCGCCTTCGGTAGCCGTCGGCGTGCCCCACACCGCCATCACAGCATCCCCGATGAACTTCTCGACCAGCCC
>JAWWPH010000356.1:0-5862 GCA_033850875.1 Nocardioidaceae bacterium
CGGCTCGTACGCTGCGAGTCCCCGTCGTCGGATCTCGCTGCCCTGGCGCACAGCGCCGGGAGGGTTCAGGAGGTCGCTCGCCCGCTGATCGGTGCAGAGCCCGACGTCGTCGACGTGGACGGCAGGACGCACCTGCTGTGGAGGCTCGGCCCGGAGCCGGCCAGGGTCCTCCTGCTGGGACACCACGACACCGTCTGGCCACTCGGCTCGCTGGAGTCGCACCCCTTCGTCGTGGATGGTGACACGTTGCGCGGCCCGGGCTGCTTCGACATGAAGGCTGGTCTGGTCATGGCTCTCCATGCCTTGTCGGTGGTCGGCGACATCCGCGCGCTCACACTGCTGGTGACCGGTGATGAGGAGCTGGGCTCACCGTCGTCGCGGCCGCTCATCGAGACCGCGGCACAAGGGTGCGAGGCGGTGCTCGTCATGGAGCCGTCCGGGGTGGGAGGTGCACTCAAGCGTCAGCGCAAGGGTGTCTCGCGCTACGAGGTGAGGGTGCAGGGCCGGGCGGCGCACGCCGGGCTCGAGCCCGAGACCGGCGTGAACGCGGCCGTCGAGCTGGCACACCAGATCCTGGCCGTCGGCTCCATCTCCGATGCCGCGCAGGGTACGACCGTGACCCCGACCGTGGCGGCCGCAGGAGACAGCGTCAACACGGTCCCTGCGCAGGCAACGCTCGCTGTCGACTCCCGGGCATGGACGGAAGTCGAGCAGAATCGTGTGCACGAGGCGATGTTCGCCTTGGCGCCGTGGCTGGACGGCGCGCGCGTGGCAGTCACCGGGGGGCCCAACCGACCCCCGATGGAGGCCCATTCGTCAGCGTCGTTGTTCGCGCACGCTCGTCAGCATGCTCGGGCGCTCGGCCTGGAGGAGCCGAGCGCGATCGCCGTCGGTGGCGCGTCGGACGGCAACTTCACCGCGGGAATGGGCGTCCCCACACTCGATGGGCTGGGGGCCGTCGGCGGCGGGGCGCACGCGGACGACGAGCACGTCCTCGTGGACGAGCTGGCGAACCGGACGGCTGTACTGGCCTCGCTCATCGCCGACCTGACCGGGTCGCAGCTCGACCTCGGCAGACACCGATGAGCCGGGGGCCGCTGGCGACCGACGTCTCCCTGCCGGCAGGACCGGCTCACGATGCGGCGGTCGCGACCGCACAGGCCTCCGGCGTCGAGATCCAGGAGCTCGTCGAGGTGCGAGACCTCAAGGCGGTGTACAGCCATATCGACTCCATCTGGGGGCCGAACCTCACACAGGCGCCAGTTTCGACAGAGGTTCTGCGCGCCCTGGCCAAGAGCGGGAACTACGTCGTAGCCGCGTTCGCGGGAGAGGAGCTCGTCGGGACCTGCGTCGGGTTCTTCGCGCCCCCGCGGAGCCAGACGCTGCACAGTCACATCGCGGCGGTGTCCCCGGGCGGGCGAGGACGATCGATCGGCTTCGCGTTGAAGGTGCACCAGCGGGCCTGGGCGATCGCTCGCGGCGTCTCGACGATCACGTGGACCTTCGATCCTCTCGTCGCCCGCAACGCCTACTTCAACGTGGCGAAGCTGAGCGCGACGCCCGAGGAGTACCTGCCTGACTTCTACGGCGAGATGGAGGACAAGATCAACCGCAACGACGCCACGGACCGGCTGCTCATGCGGTGGGAGCTCCGGAGCCCCCGGGTGGCGAGCGCGTGCAGGGGCGTTCACGATCGCGTCGACGCTGTGCAGCTGCGAACCGCGGGGGCATCCGTCGCGTTGGACCGGGCCGCCGACGGCTCGCCCCGCCCAGGCCCGTCGAGCGGACCGACGGTGCTCGTGGCCGTGCCGGAGGACGTCGAACGCCTGCGGGAGACCAGTCCTCAGCTGGCGTCCGACTGGCGTACGGCGCTCCGAGAGGCTCTCCTCCCGATGATGTCGGACGGTGCCCGGATCACCGGCTTCGACCGCACAGGCTGGTACATCGTGTCCAAGGAGGTCCCATGAAACTGGAAGCGGTCGAGTTGCGGCGCGTGAAGATGCCGCTGGTGTCACCCTTCCGGACGTCCTTCGGCACCCAGCACCACCGTGAGATCTTGCTGGTCCACGTCGTCACCCCCGACGCCGAGGGCTGGGGCGAGTGCGTTGCCATGCTCGAACCCTTGTACTCCTCCGAGTATGTCGACGCCTGTGAGGACGTCATCTCACGCTTCCTGCTGCCTGCCCTCACGGCCCGAAAGGACCTCGACGCAAGCCTGGTAGGGACCGCCCTCGCACCATTTCGAGGTCACCGGATGGCGAAAGCCGCTCTCGAGATGGCCGTCTTGGACGCGGAGCTGCGCGCCAGTGACCGGTCACTCGCGCGGGAGCTGGGTGCCGTGCGGACGTCCGTTCCCGCCGGTGTGTCGGTCGGCATCATGGACTCGGTGGAGCAGCTCCTGGACGCGGTCGAGGGGTATCTCGACGCGGGATATGTCCGGATCAAGCTGAAGATCGAGCCCGGCTGGGACGTGACACCGGTCTCGGCGGTTCGGGAGCGATTCGGTGGCGAGCTCCTCCTGCAGGTCGACGCCAACGCGGCGTACTCCCTGGCAGACGCCTCCCAGCTGGCTCGCCTGGACGCGCTGGACCTGCTGCTCATCGAGCAGCCGCTGGACGAGGACGACGTCGTCGCGCACGCCGCACTGGCCAAGCTGGTGCGCACGCCGATCTGCCTGGACGAGTCGATCACCTCTGCGAGGGCGGCCGCAGCTGCCATCGCGCTCGGCGCCTGCCGCGTCGTGAACATCAAGGCCGGTCGCGTGGGCGGGTATCTGGAAGCCCGCAGGATTCACGACGTCTGCGCAGCCCACGGGGTACCGGTGTGGTGCGGCGGAATGCTCGAAACGGGACTCGGTCGTGCCGCGAACGTCGCCCTTGCGGCCCTGCCCGGGTTCACCCTCCCAGGCGACACGTCCGGTTCCGACCGCTTCTACGCGACGGACATCACCGAACCGTTCGTTCTCGAGTCCGGTCACCTGCGGGTCCCGGTGGGTCCCGGCCTCGGCGTCGTACCGATTCCGGAGGCACTCGACGAGTTCACCGTGGCGTCGTCCTGGTCGAACCTGTGAAACCGTACCGACACCTCGACGAAACGCCTCCGCCCTGTCTCGGTTGCTAGAATCCCGGCGCGGGGGATCGTGCCGTGGAGGAGGTGTCCGACGTCGTGACGGTGCTTCCCCGGCGTCGGTTCGGTCGGATCCTCAACGACCTCGGTGGAACGCTCCTCGACGTCGCCTGCGGGGTGCCGGATCCGGGCGTCGACATCGGCGAGGTGGCCATCCACGACCCCCTCGACGATCCGGCGCACCTGTCGCACCACGCCGTCGTGCTGGGGATCGGCGTGACGGAACCGACCGACGTCGCTGATCTGCTCTTGCGGCTCGGCCACAAGGACGCCGTCGCGCTCGTCGTCCGCGCCCCGGTCCTCGTCGAGTCGCTGGTCCTCGACGCGGCCAGCCGCTCAGGCGTCACCCTGCTGACACTGACCCGAGGCGCCTCGTGGACTCATCTGGCTGACCTGATGCGGGCGATCCTGTCGGATCACCCCATCACCGACCCTGAGTCCGAGGCGGCGTTCGGTACCGCCCCCACCGGAGACCTGTTCGCCGTAGCGAACGCCGTGGCTGCCCTGCTGGACGCTCCGGTGACGATCGAGGACCGAGAGTCGCGGGTGCTTGCGTTCTCGGAGCGCCAAGGCGAAGCCGACCGATCGCGGGTCGAGACGATACTCGGGCGGCAGGTACCCGAGCCCTACACGCGCATGCTGGAGGAGCGCGGCGTCTTCCGTCGCCTCTACCGGGAGGACGGCCCGGTCTACGTCGAGCCGCTGCAGCTCGGCGCGGACGAGATCTCGCTGCCGCGCGTTGCTCTGGCCGTCCGAGCCGGCGACGACGTACTGGGCTCGATCTGGGTGGCAGTCCGCTCGCCACTCAGTGCCGAGCGGACCCAGGCGCTTGCGGATGCCGCCAAGGTGGTGGCCCTGCACCTGCTCCAGCTGCGAGCCGGTGCCGACGTTCAGCGCCGGCTGCGCACTGACCTCGTCAGCACGGCGCTGGAAGGCGGGATCGGCTCGCCGTACGCGATGCGTCGTCTCGGTCTGCTGGATCAGCCCGTGACCGTGCTGGCCGTCGCGCAGCTCGACACCGCCGACCGCTGGCCGAGCCCGGGCAGCAACGTTCGACGTGTGGCGGGTCAACAACGGTTGTCCGACGCGCTGGCCATGCAGCTCGGCGCGATGCAGCCGCGGTCCGCCGTCGCGCTGCTGGGCGACACCGTGTACGGCATCGTCCCGGCATCAGGCTCGGTGCCCGATGCCCAGGACTACGCTCGCCGTGCGGCCGGATCGTTCCTGGACTGCACGGGCAGGCGGCTGCCCGTCGTCATCGGCGTAGGTCCGACGGCGTACGACGCCCAGGGGCTGGCCCGTTCGCGGGCCGGCGCAGACCGGGCGGTTCGTGTCCTGCGCAACTCGGGCTCGCCAGGCCGCGTGGCCGCGCTCTCCGAGGTCTGGAGCGAAGCTCTTCTGCTCGAGCTCAGCGACCTGGTGGCGGCCAACGGCGACGTGCCGGCGGGCCCCATCGCCCGATTGTGCGCGTACGACGACCAGCACCAGACGCAGCTACTGCCCACCCTCCAGGCATGGCTGGACGCCTTCGGCAACGTGGTGGCCGCGGCGGAAAGCCTGTACATCCACCCGAATACGTTCCGCTACCGGTTGCGACGCGTTGCAGAGGTCGGCCACCTCGAACTCGACGATCCCGACGAGCGCTTCGCGGCGATGCTCGAGCTGCGGCTGATGACGTCGGGCGACCGGTCGGGCAACAAGGTAGGGCCCAAGGAACTGCGGCTCTCCAGCTGAGCCGTCGCATTGCGGCTGCTGAGCGGCCGTCGGTACATGGAGCGACGACTACGGGCAGCACAGGAGGGAGCCGCGGGAGCCTCGCCACCGCGAGCCATCGCGACGACGGATGGCCGCCGCGAGACGCCGGGCGAGCAACGACGCCGGAAGGCGGGGCACCACGGCTCAGGGCCGACACGCAGGGCGCTGCCGAGACGCGCATCGACACGGCGGCCGAAGCAGGCGACCCGCGCGACGCCTCGTTAGGGTTGCGGCGTGCCGGAGACGATCGAGCAGTACTACGCCAGGGTGGTGCAGGCGGCAGGTGAGGACGGCCGCATACCCATCGAGTCGGGTGACATCGCGAGCTGGGACATCTTCCCCTTCGAGGCCGACGGTCTGAGGCTCAAGCCGATAGCGCCCCTCTCGGAAGCCGAGGAGGCTAGACCCGGCGAAGACCCGGCGGACTGTTACTGCGCCGCCGGTGGCTCGCCGAAGGATCTGGTATGGAGCGACGAGCACTGGCAGATCAGGGCGTTGGCGCGGTCAGGGGCCCCACTGGTCATGATGCTCGCCCCGATACGTCACTACGACTTCACCTCGCTGCCCTCGGACCTGGCGGGAGAGCTGGGCCGGCTCATGGTCGCGCTGGGTGCCGCCATCGAGACGCTTCCCAGCGTTGCCCGCGTCCACATCAGCAAGTGGGGTGACGGCGGCGCTCACGCGCACGTCTTCTTCTTCGGCCGTCCGACCAGGATGCCGCAGCTACGGGGCACCTGCCTGGCCTTGTGGGACGACTTCCTTCCCGCTGTTCCCGCCGATGTTGTCCACGACAACGCGCGCGCCGTCGTCGAGCGGCTGGTCGCCACGTACGGAGGTACCGCTGTCGAGAGAGCGCACTAAGCCGGTCGATGCAGGGGCGACTCCCAGCAGAGCCGTCAACCGTCGCGGGGCGCCGCATTGGCGAAGGCCACGATCTCCTCCAGGGCGGGGCGGTAGCCGCTCGTGGTGTCAACCGACAGC
>JAWWPH010000367.1:0-3155 GCA_033850875.1 Nocardioidaceae bacterium
CGGTCTTGCCGGTGCCGGGGCCGCCGATGATCGTCGTGACGCCGCGCTGGGGCGCACGGATGGCGTCGTCCTGCTCCTTCTGGATGGTCGCGACGACCGAGTGCATGAGCCGGTCGCGCGACCGCGACAGCGACGCCAGCAGCGCGCCCTCACCGATCACGACCATGTCGTCCGGAGCGGCGCCCGCGTCGAGCAGGTCGTCCTGGACGCCCACCACGCGCTCCCCGACGGACTGCAGCACGCGGCGCCGGATGACGCCGAGCGGCTCCTGCGACGTGGCCTGGTAGAAGACGGCGGCAGCCGGGGCCCGCCAGTCGACGAGGATCACCTCGCGCTGCTCGTCGCGCAGACCGAGCCGGCCGATGTACCGCGGCTGGGTCTCGGACGTGTCGAGGCGTCCGAAGACCAGCCCCTCGTGGGCCGCGTCGATCACCGCGAGGCGCCGCGCGGCCTGGAACACGATGGCGTCGCGCTCTACCAGACCTCCTTCGTTCCCGAGCAGCGCTCGGGCGTGCCCGTCTGCTGCGAGCGCCTTGGCCGACGACGCGGCCGCCTCCAACCGGGTGTAGATCTTGTCGACGACGGACTGCTCGTGCTTGATCTCCTGCTCGACGAGGTGAGCATTGTCGCCGTGATGGTCAGCCGTCGCGCTCGGAGTGTTGAGGTCTGCCACGTGGAGCTTGGTCCTCCCCGACTTGGTGAACGAACAATCCTTCCATATCCGCCCGACGCGCGGGGTGGAACCCCGACCTGGTGAGACGGCGCCAGCCCGCGCCTACCGGCGCCTGGCCATCTGCAGCTTCTCGGGGTAGGGCGCGAACACCTCGGACTCGCGGATCGCGGTCTCCTCCCAGCCCTCCCGTCGGTAGAAGGCGCGGGCGCGGCGGTTGTCGACGAGGACCCACAGGTACGTCGTGGTGGCGCCCGCCGCCGCCATGTCCGCCAGCGCCCGCGCGTGCAGGACGCTCGCCCGGCCGGTTCCCCACCACGCGGGGTCGATGCCGAAATGGCGCAGCCAGCCGTCGGCGAAGGCCGCGTACCCGACCGGTCGCGCCGCTTCCTCGTCGATCAGCACGGTCATCCCCGGCTCGTCGAGCACCAGTCGCCAGCGGGCGAGCACGTCGTCGTCGGGAAACGGGAGGTCGGGTCCGAAGATGTGCGCCAGCCCGGCCGTCGACGCGGCCTTCTCGAGGTCGAACAGGCGGACCAGGTCGTCGCCCGAGGCACGCCGGATCACGTGCACAGGCTAGCCCGCTCCCCGAGAGGCCTGAGTCCCGCCGAGCGGGCGCAAACATCCGGTCGAGCGGGCGCAAACATCCGGCCGAGCGGGCGCAAACGTCCGGCCGAGCGGGCGCAAACGTCCGGCCGAGCGGGCGCAAACGTCCGGCCGAGCGGGCAAGAATGTCCGGTCGACCGCACCGAGCTGTGCCGACGAGCACGGGGCGTCCCCGCCGAGACGTCAATCCGTGCGACACGCCGACAGAACTAGGCCCTGGGTGACGTCTCGGCGGAGGGCGGGGTCAGTCGGGAGGGACCTCGCCGTGGACGGAGCAGCGGGCCGACCACCCGCGGGGAACGACCTGTACGACCAGCCGCCGCCTGCAGGCCGGGCAGTACCTGGGGGGCTCCAACCGGCGTAGGGCGCGGCAGCGGGCGTGGTCGGTCTCGACGCTCCCTCCGCAGTGGTCGCAGTACGTCGCGGGGGTTGTCACAGCGTCCGCGACAGCGCCTTGATCGGCATCTGCAGGTCGCCCAGCAGCGCCAGGTCCTCGTCGGGGTCGCGTCCGAGAGTCGTCAGATAGTTCCCGACGATCACCGCGTTGACGCCCCCCAGCAGGCCGTCGCGCGTCCCGAGCTCCCCCAGCGTGATCTCCCTTCCACCGGCGTACCGCAGGATCGTCGTCGGCATCGCCAGCCGGAAGGCGGCGACGGTCCGCAGCGCATCGGCCGCCGGGAGCACCGGCAGGTCGCCGAACGGCGTTCCCGGCCGGGGGTTCAAGAAGTTGAGCGGTACCTCGTGCGGACCGAGCCGGGCCAGCTGCACCGCCAGCTCCGCACGCTGCTCGAGGGACTCACCCATCCCGACCAGGCCGCCGCAGCAGAGCTCCATCCCCGCCTCACGTACCAGCTGGCACGTGGTCCACCGCTCGGCGAACGTATGCGTCGTGACGACCTGCGGGAAGTAGCTCTCGGCCGCCTCCAGGTTGTGGTTGTACCGGTGCACCCCCATCGCGGCGAGCCGCTCGACCTGTGGGCGGGTGAGCATGCCGAGCGAGCACGCGATGTTGATGTCGACCTCGGCGCCGATGGCGCGGATCCCCGCCTCCACCTGGTCGAGCAGGCGGTCGTCCGGGCCACGCACCGCGGCCACGATGCAGAACTCCGAGGCTCCCGTCGCCGCCGTCTGCCGGGCCGCCTCCACCAGTTGCGGGATGTCCAGCCAGACGGCGCGGACGGGTGAGTCGAACCTCCCCGACTGCGAGCAGAAATGGCAGTCCTCGGGGCATCCGCCGGTTTTGAGGGACACGATCCCCTCCACCTCGACCTCCGGTCCGCACCAGGCCATCCGAACGTCGTGTGCCAGGGCCAGCAGGTCGGGGAGCGCCGAGTCGGGCAGGCGCAGGACCTCGACCAGCTGTTCCTGGTCGAGCCCGATCCCCTCCTCGAGCACGCGCGAGCGGGCGACGTCCACGACAGCTGGGGAGGCGTTCACGCGCGTCAATCTATCGCTGCCCGCGGCGGTAGCCTCGCCGTACCATGCCCGACTCCGTGAGCCCGACGGCCGCAGCACGTGTCGACGGGGCCGACGCTGTGCTCCGCTACGACCGCGAGCACCTGTGGCACCCGTACAGTTCCCTGTCCTCGCCGTCGCCGGTGCTGCTCGTCGACTCCGCCGACCGCGTGACGCTGACCACCTCCGACGGCAGCCGGCTCGTCGACGCGATGGCGTCGTGGTGGTGCGCCATCCACGGCTACCGGCACCCCGCGCTCGACGAGGCGCTACGGCGGCAGCTCGCCTCGATGAGCCACGTCATGTTCGGCGGACTCACGCACCGACCGGCAGTCGAGCTCGCCGAGACTCTGGTGGCGATGACCCCCGAGCCCCTCGACCGGGTCTTCTTCGCCGACTCCGGCTCGGTGAGCGTGGAGGTCGC
>JAWWPH010000381.1:0-5001 GCA_033850875.1 Nocardioidaceae bacterium
TGACCGGAGTCGACAGCTCGATCGACCTCGCGGTGCTGAGGCTCACCCGGAGATCGGGGTCACGTCACGTGTTCGCCCTGGCCCCTCACGACCCCCGGCCCGGAACGGCGATAGCGGTGATCGGGTACCCCTTCGACGAACCCAAGTCGCTGACCCAGGGAACCATCTCCGGGCTCGGGCGCAGCATCTCCACGGAGTCGGGGACCTTCGACGGCCTGATCCAGACCGACGCGGCGATCAACCCCGGGAACTCCGGCGGTCCCCTCCTCGACACACAGGGCCAGGTCGTCGGTCTCGCCGACGCCATCCGCAGGCACGCCCAGGGAATCGGCTTCGCCGTGCCGATCTCCGAGGCGCGCGACGGCGTGGTGTCGGGGGCCGGCCTGCGGGCACCGGCCGTCGCGAGCTGCTCAGCGCCCGCACCGCAGGCTCCGCAGCAGTCCGTCACCGACGGGGTGACGCAAACCCTGCTTCAGTACACGGCGGCGATCAACGCCCGGGACTACGAGGGGGCCATGAGCCTGGTGAGCAGCACCATCCGGTCGCAGAACCCGTCGTCCTCCTGGTACTCCAACTATGCGACGACCTCCGACGACCTGGTGGCGGTGCAGTCGGTGGCGGCGACCGGTACCACTGCGCACGTCTGGGCGTCCTTCCGCAGCGTGCAGGCCGCGGGGTACGGGCCGGTCGGTGCCGAGGACGCGACCTGCCTCATGTGGTCGATCGACTTCACCATGACGCTCGAGGGCGGCACGTGGATCATCGAGCACGTGAGCGGTCACTCCACCCCACCCTGGGTCCGCTGCGACTGAGAGAGGCTCGTCTACACTGGCGCGCACGGGCACAGCGTGGTGTTCGGGGCTGGGCGGCTCGCGCCCTGCACCGCGACTCGGGGTAAAGGACATCCACTGTGACGAAGCCTGTCGTACTGATCGCCGAAGAGCTGAGCCCGGCGACCGTGGAGGCGCTCGGGCCGGACTTCGAGATCCGGCACTGCAACGGGGCCGACCGGGGTGAGCTCATCGGCGCGGTGGCCGACGTCGACGCCATCTTGGTCAGAAGCGCCACGAAGGTCGACGCGGAGGTCCTCTCGGCGGCCCGCCGGCTGAAGGTGGTCGCCCGTGCCGGCGTCGGCCTCGACAACGTCGACGTCAAGCAGGCGACCGCGTCCGGCGTCATGGTCGTCAACGCGCCGACGTCCAACATCATCAGCGCCGCCGAGCTCGCGGTCGGTCTGCTCCTCGCCGCGGCGCGCCACATCGCCCCGGCCAGCGCCGCGCTGAAGGCCGGCGAGTGGAAGCGCAGCAAGTACACGGGCATCGAGTTGTACGAGAAGACCCTCGGGATCGTGGGGCTCGGTAGGATCGGCGTCCTCGTCGCGCAGCGGCTCAGCGCCTTCGGGATGAAGGTCATCGCGTACGACCCGTACGTCCAGGCCGGTCGGGCGGCGCAGATCGGTGTCCGGCTCCTCAGCCTCGACGACCTGATGGCCGAGGCCGACTTCATCTCGGTCCACCTGCCCAAGACCCCCGAGACGGTGGGGCTCATCGGAGAGGAGCAGCTCGCCCGCTGCAAGCCGACGGCCATCGTCGTCAACGCCGCGCGCGGTGGCATCGTCGACGAGCACGCTCTGCAGGTGGCGATCAAGGAGGGCCGCCTCGGTGGCGCGGGTCTCGACGTGTTCGCCGCGGAGCCGTGCACCGACTCACCGCTGTTCGAGTTCGACAACGTGGTCGCGACGCCGCACCTGGGCGCATCGACGGCCGAGGCACAGGAGAAGGCGGGTATCGCCGTCGCCCGGTCCGTACGGCTCGCGCTGAGCGGTGAGCTGGTACCGGATGCCGTCAACGTGCAGGGCGGCGTGATCGCCGAGGACGTGCGACCAGGGATCCCGCTCACCGAGAAGCTCGGGCGGATCTTCACCTCGCTCGCCGGCGAGGTCGCCCAGCAGCTCGACGTCGAGGTCCGCGGCGAGATCACGCAGTACGACGTCAAGGTCCTCGAGCTCGCCGCCCTCAAGGGCGTCTTCGCCGACGTCGTGGAGGAGACGGTCTCGTACGTGAACGCCCCCCTCCTCGCCGCCGAGCGGGGGCTGGCGGTACGCCTCGTGACCGACCCCGAGAGCCCCGACCACCGCAACCTCGTCACGTTGCGGGGAACGCTCGCCGACGGCTCGCAGGTGTCGGTGTCCGGCACGCTCGTGGGGATCCACCAGCGCGAGCGCCTGGTGGAGGTCAACGACTACGACGTCGACCTGGAGCCGGCCGACCACCTCGCCTTCTTCGTGTACGAGGACCGGCCCGGCATGGTCGGCGCCATCGGGCGCATCCTCGGGGATGCGCGGATCAACATCGGGGGCATGCAGGTGGCGCGCGACCACCGCGGCGGCCTCGCGCTGGTGGCGCTCACGGTCGACAGTGCCATCCCTGCCGACGTCCTCGACGACATCTCGGGGGAGATGCGGGCGCAGCTGGTGCGGGCCGTCGACATGTCGCGCTGACGGGCTGCTCGGCGCCAGGTCTGCGGCGTCGGGCCCGCAAACGCCATACGGCCCGCCCCTCGGGTCAGCGCAGCGCGGCTATCAGGACGGCCGCATCGACGGCGACCATGACCTCGACGGTCGTGAACCGCTCGTCGGTGAGCCACTGCTCGCGCATGGTGTCCACGCGCCCCTCGTACATCGGCGGCCACAGCGCGCAGGGGGTGAAGTCGTCCAGCACGACGATCCCACCGGGCTCGAGCATCTCGGCCACCATGTCGGCGCCGGAACGCTTAGCCTCGCGTACGTCCAGGAAGAGCAGAGAGAACGGGCCGTGGTCCCGCAACGCGCCCCAGTCGCCGGTGAGGACCTCGACCCGCGGCTCGTCGCGGAACAGGTCCCGAACGGCGTCGGCCAGGCTCTCGTCGACCTCGGCGGTCACCACCCGGCTCTCCTCGCGGGCGCCGTGCGACAACCAGGCGGCACCCACACCACAGCCGGTGCCGCACTCGCCCAGTACGCCGTTGCGGCTCGCGGCGAGCGCGGAGAGCAGCCGGCCCGTCTCGAGCCGGCTCGACGTCACGAAACCGCGGCGCCGGGACAGGTCGAGCGCGCGGCTGACGACCGATGGAAGGTCGAGGGGAGCGCTCACGGCCCGAGTCTGTCACAGCGCCGGACCGACGTCGCCGGTCTCAGCTGGCGAGATCGGAGTCCAAATCGGTGGCTCTCCACGCCTCGGGGAGGTAGCGTCGCAGGCATCATGCGGTTGACGGTAGTAATCCTTACCTGCCGCGGCGGGGCCTTCTAGGCCAACCCCTCGCCGCGGTGTCCGGGCGTTGGCCGACCGCGTGACGAGGACGCTCACCGATGCGGACCGCATCGAGGTGTCTGCCCCGATCCCTCCACGGCCCGCGTGACCCGCGCCGCCGGACGATCGCCGCCTGATCTCGCGGAAGGCCGGCATCCGGGAGCCGCAACCCGTCGGACTTCAACGAGCTTTCGAGGCGATCACCGTGTACGACATGTATCCCGAGTGGGGGTCGGCGCCCCACGAGGCGGACCACCCTGCCCGTGCCACCCGTTCGTCTGCCCCTAGCCTCCCGGCCCGGGTGACGCAGCCGGTACAGGAGGCTCTCGACCGCCGCGACAACGGCGCTCCCCGAGACGACGACGGCCGAGCCGGCGTCGCCGGCCGTCCCTAGGATGGCCCGATGACACGCAGCATCCGTCTTGCGGTGATCGGTGGCGACGGGATCGGCCCTGAGGTGACCGCAGAGGCCGTGAAGGTGCTCGACGCGGTGGCGACGACGTCCGACGTCAAGTTCGACAGGACCGAGTACGACCTCGGCGCGGCCCGGTGGAAGGCGACCGGTGAGGTGCTGCCCGACTCGGTCCTCGCGGAGCTCCGCGACCACGACGCCATCCTGCTCGGGGCGGTGGGGGGGCGGCCCAACGACACGTCGATGCCGCCGGGACTGCTCGAGCGTGGGCTGCTGCTCCGGTTGCGCTTCGAGCTCGACCACTATGTCAACCTCCGGCCCGCGCGCGTCTACCCGGGCGTGGCGACACCGCTCGCGGACCCCGGTCCCGTCGACTTCGTGGTCGTACGGGAGGGCACGGAGGGGCCTTACGTCGGCAACGGCGGCGCCCTGCGAACCGGCACGGCCGCCGAGATCGCGACCGAGGTCAGCGTCAACACCGCCTATGGCGTCGAGCGGGTGGTACGCGACGCCTTCGCGCGGGCCGAGCGGCGTCCACGCAAGTCCCTGACGTGGGTACACAAGACCAACGTGCTGGTGCACGCCGGCGCCTTGTGGGCCCGGGTCGTCCATGCCGTGGCGGCCGAGCACCCCGACGTGTCCGTCGACTACCTGCACGTCGACGCCGCCACGATCCTGCTGGTCACCGACCCCGGCCGGTTCGACGTCATCGTGACCGACAACCTCTTCGGCGACATCCTCACCGATCTCGCCGCTGCCGTCACCGGCGGGATCGGGCTTGCCGCGAGCGCCAACATCAACCCCGACCGGTCCGCACCCAGCATGTTCGAGCCCGTTCACGGGTCGGCGCCCGACATCGCCGGTCAGCACCGGGCCGACCCGACCGCGGCGATCCTGAGCGCGGCGCTGCTCCTCGACCACGTCGGCCTCGGTGAGGCGGCCGTCAGGGTCGAGCGGGCGGTGTACGACGACCTCGCCGCTGCTGCCGGCCGGACCCGGCCCACCGGGCAGATCGGTGACGACATCTCCGGGCGGCTGCTCGCCCCGGTGAGTTAGCGTGAACTCATGACGATGACCAGTTCGATCGCGGTCGAGCGCCACCCCTCGCCCGTCCCGGCGGACCGCCGCACCGAGATCCTCACCGAGCCCGGGTTCGGACTGCACTTCACCGACCACATGTTCGTCGCCGAGTGGACCCCGGACGCCGGCTGGCACGACGCGACGCTGCGCCCGTACGGCCCCTTCAGCATCGACCCGGCGAGCTCGGTGCTCCACTACGCGCAGGAGATCTTCGAGGGCACC